>JAEVYV010000218.1 GCA_023392575.1 Bacteroidota bacterium
TGAAATAAAACACGCCGGCAACCCCGGCAGCTTTGACTACAAACAATACAGCCTGTTTCAGGGCATTACCCACCAGGTTTACCTAACGGCAACAGACTTTGAACTCCTTCCCCACAAAACCAAAAACCTTTTTGAAGAAACGATCTTCAACAGCCGCACCTGGTTATTGAATGTTTTAAAAAAATACATCCGGGGCGTCAAAGAGCAGGGGCTTGCCGAGGCCCTGCTGATCGGGTACAAGGACGATCTGGATAAAAACCTGGTGCAGGCCTACTCCAACACCGGCGTGGTGCATGTGATTGCCATATCGGGCCTGCACCTGGGGTTGATCTACTGGTTGCTGCTGTTGCTCACCAGGCCCTTTACAAAAAACAAACACCTGGCCTGGCCCCGGCAGCTGGTGATTGTGGTGGGTCTTTGGTCCTTCAGCCTTTTGGCCGGGGGCCAGCCTTCGGTGTTGCGTTCTGCGGTTATGTTTAGCTGTATGGCCCTGGGCGAAGTGCTGTCCCGAAAGACTTCCATCTACAACACGCTGGCCCTTTCGGCCTTTCTGTTGCTTTGCTACAACCCCTACTGGCTGTGGGATGTCGGCTTTCAGCTTTCCTATGCCGCCGTGGCCAGCATCATCATGTTTTTTCGCCCTGTATACAACTGGTTTTATTTTTCCAATAAGCTCCTCGATTTTCTCTGGAAGCTAAATGCGGTAACCATTGCCGCCCAGCTGCTGACCCTACCGGTAAGTGTTTACCATTTTCACCAAATACCCACGCTGCTGCTGTTTACCAATATGTTGGCCGTGCCCCTGTCCAGCATCATCCTGATTGGAGAAATCATTTTGTGTGCCCTGTTTTTTCTTGAGCCCCTGGCCTTGGGCTTCGGCAACATCCTGACGCAACTGATCTATTTTATGAACACCTACATCGAACGGTTTGACAGCCTTTCCTTTTCTGTGTGGAACGGGCTTTCCATCAGCATTTTTCAAACCCTGCTTTTATGGGCGCTTATCCTGGCTTTTTGCTCTTGGCTGATGGAGAAGAAAAAAGGTTTTTTATGGGTGGGGATGGTGGGTTTGGTCCTGTTTCTGTCGCTGCGCCTGGTCTCGTTTGTACAAACCCACCAACAGAAAAAATTAATCGTTTATAACGTTCCCCGGCATCAGGCCATTGATTTGGTCGTTGCCCACCGCTATTATTTTATTGGCGACTCCGCCGTGCTCTACGATGATTTTATCCGAAACTTCCACCTGCAACCCTCGCGGATACAAAACAGGACCCGTTGGGGTGGAGTTCATCTGCCGCCGGTTAAAAACTTTGATTTTTACCACAAACGCATTGCCCTTGTAGACTCAACCTGGAACGTACAGGCCCAGCCGTCCGGCGCCCCGCTTGATCTGTTGATCCTTTCCGGCAACCCCAGGCTTTCCCTTTCCGCACTGGTTCCATCCTTGGCGGTCCGGCAGATTGTGATCGATGGTTCCGTTCCTGCCTGGAAGGCCAGGCTTTGGAGGCGGGACTGCGACTCGCTTGGCATCCCCTGTCACGATGTTGGTGAAAAAGGCGCTTTTGTGCTGAACTTATAGCACCTTACCTTTGCGCCTTCTCTGGACGATCTACTCAATTTTTTCTCATGAACAAACAAATCACATCTGCGCTTATCTCTGTTTTTTATAAAGACGGACTGGAACCCCTGGTGCGGGAACTGCACAACCAAGGGGTAACCATTTATTCAACCGGCGGCACCCAAAATTTTATTCAAAACCTGGGAATTGGCGTTACGCCTGTCGAAGACCTTACCTCCTATCCGTCTATTTTGGGCGGACGGGTAAAAACCCTGCACCCTTCGGTTTTTGGGGGCATTCTGGGCAGAAGAAATAACGAACAGGACCAACAGGAGATGCAGGAATACGAGATCCCAGCCATTGACCTGGTGATTGTGGACCTGTATCCTTTTCAGGAAACCGTGGCCCAAACCACAGAGGAAAAGCTAATCATTGAAAAAATTGACATTGGTGGTCCATCCATGATCCGGGCGGCGGCCAAAAACTTCAGCGATGTGGCTGTTGTGGCCTCCAAAGATGATTATCAGCCCCTGGTTCACCTGTTGCAACAACAAAACGGGGTGCTGACCTTGGAACAACGCCGCAGCTTTGCGGCCAAAGCCTTTCGCATTGTGGCCGATTACGACATCGCCATTGACAACTACTTCCACAAAGAAGCCCCGTTAACGGTGCTGGGTGCCGGCCGGCAAACCGTGCTGCGCTATGGAGAAAACCCCCACCAGCAAGCCGTTTTTTATGGCAACCTTAACGAGTGCTTCGATCAGCTACACGGAAAGGAAATCTCCTACAACAACCTGGTGGATATTGATGCCGCCATAGAACTGATCAAGGAATTTGAAGAAACCACCTTTGCCATCATCAAACACACCAATGTGTGCGGCATTGCCAGCCGGGCAAGCGTGGAAGAAGCATGGAAAGAGGCCTTGGCCGGCGACCCGGAAAGTGCTTTTGGCGGCGTACTGGTCTGCAATAAAGAAATAGATACCGCTACGGCAGAAGCCATCAACGAAATCTTTTTTGAGGTATTGATGGCGCCGTCTTTTTCAGCCGAGGCCCTGGAAAAATTGAAAACAAAGAAAAACCGGATCTTACTGCAATTAAAAAATACCCACACCACTGCCATTGTTTACAAAAACGCCGTGAACGGCACCCTGCAACAAGGCAAGGACAACGGCAACTACGAAAAATGGGAAGAAGCTGGAGGCCGCCCCTCCACCGAAGCCGAAAAACAGGACCTTGTTTTTGCCAACCTGGTGTGCAAGCATTTAAAATCAAACGCCATTGCCCTGGTAAAAAACCGGCAGTTGGTGGGCAAGGGCTGCGGACAAACCAGCCGCATCGACGCCCTGCGTCAGGCCGTTGAAAAAGCAAAACAATTCAATTTTGATTTAAGCGGCTCGGTTATGGCCAGCGATGCCTTTTTCCCTTTTAACGACTGTGTAAAAATGGGACACGAAGCCGGCGTTGCGGCGTTTATCCAACCCGGCGGCTCCATCAGGGATAAGGACAGCATTGATTACTGCAAAGAAAACAACCTGGCCATGGTTCTGACCGGCATGCGGCATTTCAGGCACTAGAAACAAGAAAGATGATTGTTGGTAGAAGGTTGCCTTCTGCCGTCATCTGTCCCCTGCCAACGATCATCCATCATGAGCAACGACTCCAACATATCAAAGTCCTTTATCAGCGATGCCCAAAACAATTTGAATGTGGCGGTGCGGTATATGGCCTACCTCAACCCCTTGCGCATTCACAAACGCGGCACCCGGGCCAAGGCGGTGTTTGCCCTGGTGCTGGTGTGCTTTTTCTGGGGCACTACCTGGCTGGCGTCCAAGGAAGCGGTAAAGCACATGCCGGCCCTGCAAATGGCAGGCATCCGGCAGTTTTTGGGCGGGGTGTTCTATGTGTTGTTTTTTCTGTCGAAAGGCGCCCGGCTGCCGCGGGGAAAAGAATGGCTTGCCATCCTAATTCTCAGTTTCCTGAACTTTTTTTTAAGCAACGGTCTTTCCACCTGGGGCGTTAAATATATTTCGGCCGGACTGGGTTCGATCATTGGCGCTATTTTTCCGCTTTGGTTGGTGGTTATTGGGCTGTTGGGCTCGCAAACCAAGCTAAAACCCAAAGCCGTGGCCGGCCTGCTGTTGGGCTTTGCCGGCATTTGCGTGATTTTTTACGAGCACCTGCATGATTTCTTCAATGCCGATTTTCGCTTTGGAATTTTTCTTTCACTGGCCTCAACCCTATCCTGGGCCTTTGGCACCCTTTATACCAAAAAGCATGCAGCCCACTTCAATCCCTATTTTGGATTGGGCCTGCAAATGTTGCTTTCGGGCATTTCGTTGTTTAGTGTTTCCCACCTGGGCAACAACGCCATTGCGCTTTCTGCCATTCCCTGGCAATCATGGGCTTCCATTGCCTACCTGGTAGTGTTTGGGTCCATCATTTCTTTTATTGCGTATTTGTACGCCTTGCAAAACCTGCCCACCGAGCAGGTTTCCATCTATGCCTACATCAATCCCATTGTAGCGGTTTTCCTGGGCTGGCTGATCTTTGGTGAAATGCTAACCCCTTTTATCATGGCAGGTGTATTAATCACCCTGTACGGGGTTTACCTGGTGAACCGGGCCTCGGTGAAAATTAAATAGTTCCCTTTGTTAGGGCTGCTATGAATTGCTGGTAGGCTTCCCGCCAGCCCACAAACGCTCCTGCGGTGCCCAAAAAGCTGTTGTGCCAGATGGTGATCAACGTGCCGTTTACCTGCCGGGTTATTTGATAATACCGGGTCATCTCCTCCAGGGCCTGTTCGGCGGTCAGCTTTTGTTCGTAATACGCATTGGCATCCATAAAACAAAATGGATGAACGAGCAACGGGGTTGGCTCCTCGCTTTTCAGATCGTACCAAAAAAAAGAACTGGCAACGGAGGCCCTGAACCCATTGATGCTGCCATAGCCCATGGAATAATCGTGGGTAAGGCCGGCAGCCAGCAGGTTTCGGTAAGTAGCCGGCAGCTCAAAGCGGATAAAATGCTGGCGGGAAGAAACGACCGGATGCTTGACCAGTTGCTCCAGCCAGGTTTTTTCTTTGTGCAGCAACGACGGCACATCCGTACTGGCCCAGGAAGGATGCAACGCCGAAGCGTACCGGGAATCAATATCCTGGATCAGATGTCGGAACTCCTTGTTTCCCACATCAATATTTTTGTCGTACTTCCCTTTTTGCTGCGCCACCAAAAAGAAATAAACGGGGCTGAGCCGGTACTGCCGGTGCAGTTCGTCCATCCATTCATAGGCATCAAAAGGATCGGGGCGTTTGTTGCGCAAAACGCCAATGCGGCCCGACATGGCCCGCCAGTTCCCGGTGGCAAAGAGTTTTAAAACCGCTCCGGCATTTCGTTTCAGCCCTTTGTTGCGGTAGCTCCACGCCATATCAATGTCATAAGTAGGAAGAAAAGCAAATGGCGAGTGCGGGGTGGCAAACAAAGCGTTTTTTTCTGCCAGCAGGCTTCGGAATTCTTCCAGCCAAATATTGACCAGGGGTTGGTGCAGAAAATTTTCGCGGAAGGCAAGGCTGTTTTCGTGGGCATACCGGCCAAACAGGTCTTTTTTATGCGGGAGGTATTCTTCGTAACGGGTAATGAGGTAAAATACCGCGGCAAAAAGATCAAAGGCCACGTCTCCCTCGGTCTTAAAAAACATCTTTTGGCCCTTGTGCTCAAAACACTCGGTTTTGACGGGATGCACGGCCGATTCAAAAAGCAGGACATGGGGGTGGATCCAGACTTCATCCGCCGCCAACCGACGGTAACTGTAGTTGATCTTGCAAGCCACCTCCGACTTCAAAAACCCGCCTTCGTCCGAGGTTAGTTTAAACGGGTGCCCATAATAACGGGACAGGAAATCAACAAGGTATTGGAGGCGGGGCGTAGTGGCGTGACTGTAGATTAAAGCCGCATACGTCATTAGCAATTATTTCTTTCTTTCCACAATTGATTGAATGATTTTTTGGGGAAGGCCAGCTCGCTTCTGTGTTGCTTCCATTGCTTCACAAAGGTGCTGACCACCCAGGTTTTTATGGGAGCCGAGCCCATGTTCATCAAGCGCCGGTTCAGCATAGCTTGTTTCCAAAATTTCCAGGCCAGTTTTTCGCCAAAAGCCGCCCCGCCTTCGGCAACCGCTTCGCGGCGATTTTCCAAAAGCAATTCGTGCAGGTTGATTTTTACCGCACACACTTCGGTGCAGTTGCCGCAAAGCGACGAAGCATAGCTCAAATGCTTCCATTCCTGCATCTCTTTTAAATGGGGGGTGATGACCGAACCAATCGGCCCGCTGTAGGTGGTGTTGTAGGTGTGGCCGCCAATATTTTTGTACACGGGACAGGCGTTCAAACAGGCCCCGCAGCGAATGCAGTATAAAGACTCCCGGGCTTTTGGATTGGCCAACAAATTGGTGCGGCCATTGTCCAAAAGAATCACGTACATCTCCTCCGGCCCGTCGTTTTCGTTCACCTGGCGCGGCCCGGTGATGATGGAGTTGTACGAGGTCACCCGCTGTCCGGTACCGTAGGTAGCCAGCAGGGGCCAAAGCAAACCCAGATCGGTCAGGGAGGGAATTACTTTTTCAATGCCCACAATGGCAATATGCGTTTTGGGCCAGGCGGTGCTCAACCGGGCGTTGCCTTCGTTTTCGGTAAGGGCAATGCCGCCCACGTCGGCAACAATGAAGTTGGCCCCGGTGATGCCTATTTCTGCCTGCATGTATTTTTCCCGCAGTTTTTGGCGGGCCACCAGGGTGAGCTGGCTGGGGGTAAGCTGGGGATCGGTGCCCAGTTTTTTGGCAAACAACCTGGCCACATCCTCCTTGCTTTTGTGCATGGCCGGAGTCACAATATGATAGGGCGGTTCTCCGTCTAATTGCTGAATGTATTCTCCCAAATCGGTTTCCACGCTTTCAATGCCGTTCTGCTCCAAAAACTGATTGAGGTGCAGTTCCTCTGTCACCATGCTCTTGCTTTTCACAATGGTGGAGCATTTTTTTTCCCGGCAAATCCGGAGAATTTCGTTTAGGGCTTCCTCCGCGGTTTCTGCCCAGATCACCTTTGCGCCTCTTTTGGAGATTTGCGCTTCAAAGGTTTCGAGTTGTTTGTCCAGGGTTTCAATAGCCCGCCACTTAATGTTTTTGACTTTTTCCCGCGCCAGGTTTACATCGGTAAATTGTTGTTTGCCCACCGGCACGACGGCGTTGTAGCGGGACATGTTGAAGTTGATCTTGCGGCGGTGTTCCCGGTCAGCAGCTTTGATGGTGCTTTTGGCAATAAAAACAGATGATTGCTCCGACATGGTTATTTCTTTTGCTCGTCTTCAAAATGCTCTATGGCTACTTGATGCAGGGCCGTATAAAAATCAGCTCCAAACTTACGAACGATTGCTTCCTTTAAAAACTGGTACACCGGCAACTTCAGCTTTTTGCCCAGGGTGCAGGCCGGCTGGCAAAGCGTTTCCCGGGGCTCGTAGTTCAGCATGGTGTATTCCTTGGTTTTGGTGATTTTGATGGGATAAAGATGACAGCTGATGGGCTTTTTCCATTCCATTTTTCCATCGTAATAAGCCTGCTCTATGGCACATTTGATGATCCCCTGGGCGTCGCGAAAGCCATAGGCACAGATTTTTCCATGGACCGTTGGCGTCACCCAGCCAAACTCCCGGTCGTACAAGTACCGGCCCTGCCGCTCAATTTCCTGCAAGCCTTCGGCCGTGAGGTAAGGCTTGATGACCGAAAAATGCTCATCCAGGATTTTTTTTTCTTCTTTTTGCAGCGGAGCCCCGGCGTCCCCATCTTCGCAACAACCACCCTTGCATTTATGCAAATCGCACACAAACTGCGCCTGCACCACCTCGTCACTGATCAAAACATTATCAATTGCAATCACAACAACTATTTTGGCAAAGGTAACCGCGGACGATCAGGATTGATGAGGGATTAACAGGATATTTTTCATGGGAAGCAGCCGTGGAACACGGCAGCAAGTGCCGGCCTGCGTGTTGTGCGGCCAATCCGTTTCCCCTACGGGTTCACTTATCTCCACTGAAGAGTGTTGATCAAATGCCAGAGGTCTTCTCTTAAAAACTTGTTGACCGGTGCCAGGGAGTCCTCATTGGGCGTAACATTAAAATACAGGGCGCCCCGTAAAAAATGTTTGACCGTATCGGTAGCAAAAAACTGATTGGCGGTTGCCGCATTTCCTTTCAGCGTAAAAAAAACGCCTTCGATTCCCTTGGGAGTGGTGAAGGGTTCGGGCTGAATGGCGGAGGCCCGGTAGGTATGCTGTTTGTAAGACAAGGTATAGGCATCGTTGACCAGCGAATCAAATTTGTTCTTTCCGATTTCTTTGTATGAAATGTGGATCCGGCCATTGAACCGCGGAAAGTCAATGTTGATCCAATAGGGGTTCTCGGCCTTTTGATCAAAAAACAGTGAGTCCTTTACAATCTGTCCGTATACAGGATATTCAAACATATAGGGAAAACCTGGTTGTTCAAATTTTTGATAGCTTTTTTTAGGAAGGTCAATTTTAAAATACCCCCGTGGCTTGGGGGTGTATTCACTGTTGCAGGCACTGAGGAAACAAGCAAGAAGAAACAGGCAACAGGTAGTCAACGCCGGTGTCAAAATCCTTCCTTTTCTCATTTTGTCAATTGACGATTGGCAACTGGCAATGGTTTTCTTACCCTTCATGGTTGATAAAAATCTTTACTGTTTTAATGCGGTTTTTTTCCACTTCCAAAACAGTAAAGTCAAAATCACCGCTGGTTACTGTTTCGTTAACGGCAGGGAATTCGCCGGCTATCTCCAACACCAGTCCGGCCAGCGAATCGCTTTCGCCTTTTACGGCATCAAAGGTATCAATGTGCAGCCCCATGGCGCGGCAAAGATCATACAACATGATTTTGGCATCTGCTATATAGGTTTTGTCGTCCACCTTGCGCACGGCGTTTTCCTCTTCATCAAATTCATCCCGGATGTCGCCAATGATTTCTTCCAAAATATCTTCCATGGTCACAATCCCGTTAGTGCCGCCAAATTCGTCCACCACCACGGCAAAATGAATGCGCCTGGTTTGAAATTCTTTTAAAAGATCCTTAATCAGTTTTGACTCCGGCACAAACATGGCCGGGCGGATCAGGTGGTGCCAGTCAAAATCGGCTTGCTTTAAAAAGGGCAAAAGGTCTTTTGTGTTTAAAATGCCAACCGTGTCGTCCAGGTTGGTTTTATACACGGGCAGGCGGGAGTAGTGCAGATCTTCTACTTTTTTCAGCAGATCGGAAAAGCTGGTGTTGTAGTCCACGCCGTTCACATCCAGCCGAAACTTCATGATTTGCTTGACCGTGATGTTGCCAAACTTGACAATGCCCTTTAAAATATTTTTTTCTTCCACCGAGGTTTGCACGTTGTTGATGTCGATGGCATCGTCCAGTTCCTTCATGCTGGCCGCCTCCGACTCGTGGGCGCCGCTGGTTTCGCTGATCCGGTCGGCAATGGCCACCATGCGCAGGCTGATCCGGCGCAGCAGCAAATGCAATCCCTCCACCACGGCCGAAGTGCTGTAGGCAAAACGCAGGGTGTTTTGGGTGGCCCATACTTTGGGCAGCATTTTTCCGACAAACACAATCACAAAGGCAATGATCACTATTTTGATCAGCAGATCCACATTGATGGGGATCAAAAAGTGGATGGTGCCAATCTGCAAAACCGAGGAGAGTAAAAAATTAGCAAGGATGATGATGCTGATGTTAAACACCCCTCCGGCAATGAGCAGGGAGGTGTAAACAGCTTTTCTTTCTTCCAGCAGGCTGGTGATGCGCCGGGCCGCCGCATGCTGTTTGGTTTTCAGCATGTTTAAATCCCGGTTTTGGAGCGAAAAAAAGGCCACCTCGGCCCCGGAGGTAATAAAACTCAGTAGCAAAAGCACCAGTAATAAAACCACCAAAAAAACACTGCTTTGCGGGTTAGCAGCGATAAGTATTTGTGCCAGCGAATGTAAAAGACTATTGACCGACGAGTGATCCAATGCAAAGGTTTTAGTGAACAGATTTCATCACAAAGGCAGGCGAACCACCTGCCTTCCATATTGATTAAGTGTAAAAATAGCGTTTTGTTTAAAACGAAAGATCTGAGGATTCGTCCATCGGCGGCACATCCGCTCCTCTGTATCCTTCTATCCCCGTCTCCGGATGGCTGGCGGCCGGGCCGCCATCGGTACGCTTATCCAACATAATCAGGTTGTCGCCCACCACCTCGGTGGCAAATTTGCGGGCCCCTTCCTTGTCTTCCCAGCTCCGGGTTCGAAGCCGGCCCTCAATATATACCAGGCTGCCTTTATGTAAATATTTTTGCGCCAGTTCGGCCAGGCCCCGCCATAAAACCACGGTATGCCATTCCGTTTGTGAGATCAGTTTGCCAGAGCGGTCTTTAAATGTTTCTGTGGTAGCCAAAGGAAATTTGGCAACGGCAATATTTCCTTCTAAAAACTGTACATCCGGATCCTTTCCCAAATTGCCAATGAGCATGACTCTGTTTACTCCTCTCATACAATTACAATTTATCTTGTTTTCAAATCGTCCAAAAGCTATTCTACATAAATTTAAAAAAGATAATCAAATCTTTTGCCAGCATGTTGATTTAAATCAGATCAAATGTTCATCCATAAACTGCCTGAGGGTTTTGGGAAAGGCAAATTGGTTGAGCCCCGAAAAAGGCACCCAGGAAAATTGGTCTATTTTTTCCTTTTTGGCCGTTTCGATCAAAATAAACTGAAAAGAGAGCAACTGGTGGGAAAGCCGCTGCCTGGTTCGCTCAAAATGCTCCACCACAAGATAATCGGTCAGTCCGTACTGTTTTTCAAATTGTTTTAACACTTGTTTGTACGGAAGACTAGCGGCCGTTTCCACCAGGGCAAATTCAAACAACCGGGGCCAAATGTCTTTGGCCACTCTTTGGCGGATGGCTACGGCTTGTTTATGCCGGACCACAACATAGTTCAGCCAGCGTTCTTTGACGGGGGCTTTTTTTCCCTTTACCGGCAACAACTGCTGTTTCCCTGTGAGATAAGCCCGGCAATGGTGCCGGAAAAAGCAATGGCTACACTCCGGCACCGGCTTGCAAAGGACGGCTCCAAAATCCATGATGGCCTGGTTGTACTCTCCGGCTTTGGACGGGGGCAAAATGGCCTGAGCGGTTTGTGCAAACTGCTTTTTTCCTTCTGCAGAGTCGATGGGGGTTTCGAGATCAAAAACCCGGGACAAAACCCGGAAAACATTCCCATCCAGTACCGCATGGGGCAGGTTGTAAGCAAAGGACGCAATGGCCGCTGCCGTATAGGGGCCCACACCTTTTAACTGTAAAATAGAATCATAATCAGTAGGAAAGCCCCCCTTGTGCTCCTGTGAGATCAAACGGGCCGTTTCCAGCAGGTTCCGGCACCGGGAATAATAACCCAACCCCTCCCAGAGTTTAAACACTTGTTTTTCGGAAGCCTGGGCCAGGTCCTGAATACGGGGAAAGGTATTGATAAAACTTTCATAATATTTAAGCCCCTGCTCCACCCGGGTTTGCTGCAAAATCACCTCGCTGAGCCAGATTTTATACGGGTCCTTTTCCCCCTTCCAGGGCATGTTGCGGTCATTGGTTTTGCGGTTCCATTCCAATAATTTCTGAACAAAAAGCCGTTCCGTTTTGTGCCCGGGCTCTAATTTTCGCATACCTTAGGTTTGGTGTTTATAAAACGGGAATAATTTAACCCCAAAATATTTCTATTTTATTGACAATCATTCTATATTGTACTATATTGGCTCCAAAATAAGTCTAAAACTTTGCTATGAGAAAAGCAGATTTAGTCAATCAGATTTCCGAGAAAACAGGCATCCCCAAAGTGGATGTGCTGGTCACTCTTGAACAAATGTTCAAAGAGATCAAGGGTACTCTTTCCAGAGGCGAGAATATTTATATTCGGGGCTTTGGCAGCTTCATTACCAAGAAAAGAGCTGCTAAAATTGGCCGCAACATC
>JAEVYV010000251.1 GCA_023392575.1 Bacteroidota bacterium
CCGGCTTCGCTGATGATGCCAATGGTTTTTTCTTCTTTTATTTTTTGGCGGAACGAAGCCAGCACTGCTTCCGTTGTTTCCTTCATATTGTGCCATTCATAGGCGTCAATCACCATTTCCTTCCAAAGCAGTTTTAAAAAGCGCCTTGCAGTCCGTTCGTTTTCTACAAAAAATACCGAGCAGCTTTTGACCGCTTCTAAAAGATAGGGGGGCAGACAATCTGTCTCGCCTTCGGCCAAAACAGTGGGGATCAGGTAAACGGTTGCCGGCATTACAGGTTTTTTATTCGGTGCAGGCTTAGGGTGGCTGCAATTACCGCATAAGCCGGCGCCAGCACCCATCCAATCAGCACCATGCCATGCATCAGGTAAAACAACAATCCATTGCCAATGGCCAGCCCTTTATGGCGGCCAATAAAATTGATACTGGCGGATGGGGACATTTTATTTCGTTCGCAGCTGTAGTCCATCATGGAAAAGCCGTAGTAATAGCATTCTACAAACAGCGCAATCAAAGGCGTGATCCACCCGGCGACCGGCACTAAGGACAAAAGGATGAGGGACACGGCATACAAAGTTTGCCAAATGGTGTTTCTCAATGCCAGCCGTATGCCCCGCCAGGCGTCTTTCAGGAGTTGCGAAAAGCTGAAAGGAAAATCGCGGCCTTCAATAATGCTGGAGGTTTTTTCGCTTAAATACGCAAAAACCGGCGAGCCCAGGATCAGAAATAAATATTTAAAAAGGGAAAAATAAAAAAGCACCAAAATCAGCCGCAGCATCATTCCGGCCATTAAAAACAAAAAGCTGAGCAGGGCGTTGCGTTGCTGTTGCAGCCAGGCTTCCAAACCAATTTGTTTGCTCAGCCAGGTTACGGCATTGTCCGCTGAATTCCAGAAAAAATACATCCCCACCATAAATAGCAGGGTGTAGACGATGCCCGGAATCAGAATCCATTTCCACAAATTGTGTTTTCGAATGAAGTTGTGGGCATCGAAATAGGACTGAATGGCTATGACGATTTCTTTGAGCAAATAGTAGATTTGAGCGGTAAATATAAACGTCTCCTGCCAATCAGCAATCGGTACGCCGGTTTGCTATTTGCAGTGTTGTCATTTAAAATCACACAAAGGTTGATGCAGAAATTGCCCCGGTCTTTTTATTTGCGTAACGATGTGGCGGCCATTTCCCGGGACCTGCTGGGAAAGGTGCTGGTGACAAACTGGAACGGAGAACGGACCTCCGGCAGAATTGTGGAAACAGAAGCCTATGCGGGAGAAATTGACCGGGCTTCGCATGCTTCAAAAGGCAGAACCCCGCGAACAGAAGTGATGTTTGGCGAAGGAGGGCGGGCTTATGTATACCTGTGCTACGGCATTCATCAGATGTTCAACATTGTGACCAGCGGTGAGGGAACGCCGCATGCCATTTTAATCAGGGCCGTGGAACCGCTGGAAGGAATTGAGGTGATGCTGCACCGAACGGGCAAAAAAAAACTGGATCATACACTCACCCGGGGGCCGGGAAATGTGGGGAAGGCTTTTGGGTTTCATACATCGCAGTGCGGCCTTTCCTTGATTAGCGAGGAATTGTTTATTGCCGATGATGGCTTTCGGCTCCCCAAATCCATGATCGGCACATCGCCCCGTATTGGCGTTGATTATGCCGGGGAGCATGCCCTGTGGCATTACCGTTTTTTTATTAAGGGCAATAAATACGTGAGTGGAAAAATCAAGTGATGCGGCCAGTGGTTTTATGCCATCCGGTTCATAACCTTTTTTTGTACACGAGGTTGATCGTTGTAAGCGGTCGGCGGGTTGCAAAAGTAATTAGAACTTTGGACAGTTCAGTTTTCTGGCGTTCGGATCGCTGTGCTTTTTTATATAAATAAGAGAAATTTCCACCCCACCCCGCATATTGGAAGCCGGCTTCAGGCTGGAGGTGTTTACGTCATAAGTGGCGCCCAGTTGAAAATCGCCAAACTCCAACCCTACATAGGGAATAACGGCATCCCCAAAACGGTACCAGCTGCCCAGGTATAAATTAATCGGGCTGGAAACGTCCTGGGCTACGTTAATGCCGTAGGCGCCGCCCACCACCGTATTGGTCGCATTGGCCTGGCGGCTGTAGTTGGCGCTCAGGTGCAGGGCATTGAATTCTCCCAGGGCCAGTTTGCCTCCGGCCTGCAGGGTCAGCCGGGGTTCCAGCAAATAATTTCCTGCTTTAAATGTTTCCTTGGGGCGATTGACATGGTACATGGAAGCGCCAAAATAATAACTGTTGCTTCCGTCGGTGCCGTTATACAGCATGCCCAGGTTCATATCAAAATAGGAAAGCTTGATCTGGGCGGCCGAAAACGATTCGTCCATCAAACCCGTAAACCCATCGGCTCGCAGCATGCTTTCAAATTTAAGCCCGGCAATATCCAGGCGTTTGTTGACATAGGTTCCCTGAAAACCCAGGCCGATTTGATGAAACCCGTTTTCGTCCAGTGCTTTGTGGTAGGCCGTAGACAGGGCCAGGAAATTGTTTTGCAACACTCCATTGCCGCTTTTGTCGGAGAATGCCATCAGGCCCACGCCAAACTGATCGTATTGGGGAATGGAGTTTTGTAAAATGCCGGCGTCCACAGAAACCGTAGCGGTGGTGAAGGCGTTGTTGATGGTGGGCCACTGGTTGCGGTAATTTCCAGCCACCCGAAACACCCCGTCAAATTTCCCGGTCAGGGCGGGGTTCAAGGTAAGGGGAGAGGCAAAGAACTGCGAAAAATTCGGGTCTTGAGCCTGCGAACAAACTACCGAAGCCAAAAACAACAAGGAAAACAAAAACTTTCTCATTCACACCAGTTAGAAACGAAAATTACAAAGAATGGCCAGTTTGGCAAAGAAAAGTTCACAGGCGGACGGTTGGGCGGGTAGCTGGTGAAAAGCTTACCCGAAGCGTCATTCATGCCTCCAAAAACCCAGGATTTACGACTGGATCTTGGCCCCGTAGGCCAGGTCGCCGGCATCGCCCAGACCGGGAACAATATAGCCCTTGGCGGTGAGCTCGTCGTCAATGGTGCCGCACCAGATGATGGCTTCGGGAACTTCGCGGCGCACATATTCAATACCTACCGTGCAGGCAATAGCGGTTACAATGTGGATGGCCCGGGGGCGTCCTTCGTCTTTTAAGTATTGAATGGTTTTCACCAGCGAGGCGCCGGTGGCCAGCATGGGATCGGAGATGATCAGGGTCCGGTCATCAATCTCCGGGCAGGACAGGTATTCCAGGGCAATCTCAAAAGAACCGTCCGAGGCGTGTTTGCGGTAGGCCGATACAAAGGCGTTGTCGGCCTTGTCAAAATAAGCCAGTAAGCCATTGTGCAGGGCCAGGCCAGCTCGTAAGATGGTGGTGAGCACGGGCTGCTCCTGCAGCACTTCGCAAACGGCCGAGCCCAAAGGGGTTTGAATTTCTTTTTCCACAAAAGGCAACCTTTTGCTGATCTCGTAGGCGGCCACCTCGCCAATGCGTTCCAAATTGCGGCGAAAGCGCATGCGGTCTTTTTGGATCTCCACATCCCGCAATTCGGCTACCCAGTTGCTGACCAAAGAATGTTCCCTGCTTAAATTGATTAACATGAAATGTGCAATTTCTACCTTCGCCCAAAAATATAAATAAGAAAGGAGTTTGGGCTTGTTTGCCGGAATTCATTTTTATTGTGGTAATTCGTGTTTCTAAATCAGGAATATAAATATGACCTATAGAGCTATTGGTTTAATGAGCGGAAGTTCGCTGGATGGACTGGATATTGTTTTTGCGGAATTCAATGTAACTGCCGGCAACTGGGGCTTTGAAATTAGTGCTGCCGATTGTTATGAATATAGTGCAGAATGGCAGGAGCGGCTGCAGTCGGCGACTTCGTTGAACGCGTTGGATTACCAGTTGCTGCACGCCGAATACGGCCATTACCTGGGCCGGCAGGTTAATAAATTCATCGAAGCCCGGGACCTGCACTATAAGGTTGGGTTGATTGCTTCGCATGGGCATACCACGTTTCATGTGCCGCAGAAACAGATGACAGCGCAGTTGGGCGACGGGGCGGCCATTGCGGCCGAAACCGGCTTGCCGGTAGTAAGCGACCTAAGGGCACTGGATGTGGCTTTTGGCGGTCAGGGAGCACCCATTGTGCCCATTGGGGAGAAATTGTTGCTGAAGGAATACGATCTGTTTTTAAACCTTGGCGGCATTGCCAATATTTCGTTTAACCTTCCGGATGACTACATTGCCTTTGACGTGTGCCCGGCCAACAGGGTTTTAAATCTTATCTGCAACGGGGTCAACAAAGACTACGACGAGGGCGGGCAAATGGCGGCCCTGGGAAAGGTGCATGCCGAGCTTTTGCAAAAATTAAACGAATTGGATTACTACCGCCAGCCCCACCCAAAATCGCTGGCAAACGATTTTGGAACCGAAGTGGTCTTTCCCATGATCCAGTCATTTGGCCTGCCGCATACCGATGGGTTGCGCACCTATGTGGAACACATTGTTCTGCAGATCAAATCGGCCATTGAAAAACAACCTGCCGTCTCCAACCAAAAGCTATTGGCTACCGGCGGCGGTGCGTTCAATCGTTTTTTAATTCAACGCTTGTCCGTAGAACTTTCTTCCGTAGGGGTGAAGGTAGTGGTGCCGGATGAGAATTTGGTCAAATACAAAGAAGCTTTGATCATGGCCTTAATTGGCGTACTGCGGTGGCGGCAGGAGTACAACGTGCTGTCGTCGGTTACCGGCGCCCGTCGGGATAGTATTGGCGGGGCCGTATGGATTGGGCAGGAGGCCTAAGGACCAGCGGGTCAGGGCTGGGGCGGGCTGATGAGGGCAAATGCATCTCCGTCAAACAAGCCCTGGTCGCTTAGCTTTAAGTGCGGGATAACCAGCAGGGCCATAAAAGAAAGGGTCATAAAGGGAGCAGAAAGGGAAGAGCCCAACTCCTTTGCGGCTTTATCAATGGCCGAATAGTTTTCGGCAACCGCGTAGCCGTCTTCTGCACTCATCAGCCCGGCCACGGGAAGCGGCAGCAAAAGCTCTTTGTTTTCATCAACGCAACTCACCCCGCCCTTTGCTTCAATGATTAAGTTCACGGCCCGGCAGATGCTTTCATCATCCGCCCCAACGGCTACGATGTTGTGCGAGTCGTGTGCAACCGATGAGGCAATAGCGCCTTTTTTTAGCCCGAAGTTTTTGATAAAAGCTTTGGCTACCGGTGCGTTTTGATAACGGTTGACCACAGCAATCTTTAAGATATCGTCTTTGGGGTTGGCAACGAGCTCATGGTCCACCACGGTAGGTGCATGGGAAAGCTTATTGGTGATCAATTGCCCGTCCAGCGCTTCAATCACTTCAATCAGTTCCTCGCCGGCAAAGGGTATTTTAAAATCGTCCGGTCTTTTTTTCGTGCAGTTGAAATGGTTGACCGCCTTTGAGCGCTGGTTCGCTGATGTTGCCGGTAGCAGGCTTTTCCCGTTTTCTGCAACCAATTCTCCGTTGATGTAGGTTTGTAGCACCGCAAAGTTTTTCAAATCTTTCACCACAATAAAATCAGCAAAGTCATTTGGCCGCAGCAGGCCCACTTTTAGTTTATAATGCCGCACCGGATTGACGCAGGCGGCTTGTATGATTTTGTACAGATCTATTCCCTTGGCTGCAGCCCTGGCACAAAGCTGGTTTATGTGCCCTTCCACCAGGCTGTCCGGGTGTTTGTCGTCGCTGCACAGCATAATCATCTGCGGATGATCATTCAGCAAATCAATCAGGGCTTCAAAATTTTTGGCGGCGCTGCCTTCGCGGATAAGGATTTTCATACCATAGCTTAACTTATCCTCGGCTTCCTCCCGGGTAAAGCATTCGTGATCGGTTGAGATGCCTGCGTCAATGTATTTTTTGGCTGTTTCGCCCCGCAATCCGGGTGCATGTCCGTCGATGGGCTTATTGTGTTTTTGGGCGGCTTTTATTTTTTGGAACACCTCTTCGTCGCCCTGCAACACGCCGGGGAAATTCATCATTTCACTCAGGTAGAGGATGTCTTCCCGGCGCAAGAGTTCGTCAATTTCTTTTGCAGTGATGCGGGCCCCGGAGGTTTCAAAGCTGGTGGCCGGCACACAACTGGGTGCTCCAAAATTAAACTTGAACGGCACGGTCTTGCCGTTCTCGATCATGTACTCAATCCCCTGCAGACCGCATACGTTGGCAATTTCATGCGGATCGCTTATGGTGGCCACGGTGCCGTGCACCACCGCAAGCCGGGCAAACTCCGACGGAACCAGCATGGAGCTTTCCACATGCACGTGGGCATCTATGAAGCCGGGAAGGATGTACTGTTCGAAGTCAGGACTTTGGTGTTCGAGGTTTGCAATGGAGGCAATTCGTCCGTTCGCCACCGATATTTCTGCAGGATAAGTCTTTTTTTGATGAACATCCACCAGGTTGCCGCGAACCGAAAATCCTTTCTTCATGAACTAAAACTATAGAATATTTAATGCACTTGAACATTCGCCGGCTCATCATTTTATTTTTTCAATCAGCGTCGCGTTTGTAACTTTTGCGCTTCAATTGCCCCAACAGCTATGAGAAAAATCCTGCTTTCTGCTACAGCTTTTATAGCCTTGACAGCGTCTGCGCAAAAACGAAAAGCTGTGCCGGATAACGACGACTCCGTTTTGATGTCCCAGGTGAAGTACAGGCTGGTCGGGCCTTTCCGCGGTGGACGCAGCGCCGCCGTTGCCGGAAGCTATCAACACAAAACCACTTTTTATTTTGGCGCTACCGGTGGCGGGGTGTGGAAAACCACCGACGGCGGCAGCAACTGGAAAAACATTTCGGATAAATATTTTGGCGGAACAATTGGTGCGGTGGCCGTGGCCCCCAGCGATGAAAACATTGTATATGTTGGCGAAGGCGAGAACACCATGCGGGGAAACGTAAGCGAAGGCCTTGGTGGCGTGTGGCGCAGCGATGACGCCGGAAGAACCTGGAAAAACATCGGGTTACAAGACGGCCGCCACATCATTCGCATGGTGATTCACCCCCGCAACCCCGATATTGTTTGGGCGGCTGTGATGGGGCATTTGTTTGGGCCCAACGAAACAAGAGGAATATATAAAACAACCAATGGCGGCAAAACATGGCGCCGGGTTTTGTACGTCAACAGCCAAACCGGGGCATCCGACCTGGTGATGGAGCCGGGCAATCCCGAAGTGTTTTATGCCGGCACCTGGCGGGCCTTGCGAACGCCCTACAGCATGGAAAGCGGCGGGGACGGCAGCGGGCTTTGGAAAAGCACCGATGGGGGAGAAACATGGACCAGCCTTGCAGCAAACAAAGGACTGCCCAAAGGCGTATGGGGCATTGTGGGCGTAGCGGTCGCCGCCTCAAATCCCGATAAAGTTTATGCGATCATTGAAAACGAGTCGGGCGGCCTGTTTGCTTCAAACGACGGGGGCGAAACCTGGGCCCTCACCAGCAACGACAACAACATCCGCCAGCGGGCCTGGTATTATACAAAAGTGTTTGTCGATCCCAAAAACGAAAACCTGGTGTACGCACCCAACGTAGGGTTTATGCGCAGCCGCGATGGCGGAAAAACGTTTCAGTCGGTAAGTACGCCTCATGGTGACCATCACGACCTGTGGATTGATCCCGAAGACGGCAACCGGATGATTGTGGCCGACGACGGCGGCGCCCAGGTGTCTTTTGACGGCGGCAGCAACTGGAGTACTTATATGAACCAACCGACAGCGCAGATCTACCGTGTGTCCACAGACAACGCTTTTCCTTACCGCATTTTGGGCGCCCAGCAGGACAACTCCACCATCCGCATTAAAAGCCGCACCAGCGGCGCAGCCATCACGGAACGGGACTGGGAAGCAACCGCCGGATCGGAAAGCGGCTATGTGGTTGCCGATCCGCTCAATCCGGACATTATCTACGGGGGTAATTATGGCGGCTATCTGTCGCGGCTGGATCATAAAACCGGAGAGAATCGTGCTGTTTCTCCCTGGCCC
>JAEVYV010000071.1 GCA_023392575.1 Bacteroidota bacterium
GGTTACCATAAAGCTTGACGACCGGGTCAGCATTGATTTCCCTGCCCAAACCGAACCCCAGGATTTGGGCGGCAATTTTATGTGGCTGCATCAAATAAATGACGATGCCCGCTGCATGGTGATGACAATGGATTTTGCCAAACTGGGAATGGACTCGGCGGTTCTGGCCGATGAAATGGGAAAGCCGGAGTCGTTTCAACAGTTCCGGGAGGGGGTTGTTGCAGAGATGGAAGAAGCCGCCGTGCTTTCGGAGAAAAATACCGTGGTGAACGGCCACAGGGTGTTTGAGTTCCTGGTGAACATGGGACCCGACTCCAGCAAATTAAACCGCATGTACAACAAAAACATTTTTGTCGGTACAAAAATGTACTCCCTGAATTTCTTTGAAAAAGAGGGAAAGCCGCAGGCGGAACTCCGGAACCGGTTCTTTAATTCCTTTAAGGCAAAATAAAAATCCTAGGCCGACGTCTCGGTAATGTATTTTACCAGGCTGCGTTTGGCAATGGGCAACAAGGTTTCCTCCACTGGAAAGCTTAATCCGGTTTCAATACAATACACCGCAGGGTTCGCAAGGGCCCCGCGGTTTTTTATTAGATCGTATTTGATGTTTTCGTACGTGTTTGCCACGGTGCGTGGTTGTTTGTCCAGGTAGGCCGTTTTGATGCTCCTGAATTTTTCATCGTGTTTTTCAAAAATAGACAGGCGGTATTGATACACCCGGGTGGTTTTTGTGTTTCCCGCGGATAAGAAAAAATAGCCCTCCTGTATGTCCAGGGGCACCAGGCCCACGGGCATAATGGTTAGGTTTTCTGCCACAAACTCGTAGATCTGGGTGCCGTTGCTGATGGTTGATTTCATTTCATCCGCCGAATAGTTGATGATCTCTTCCAGTTGCAGCATCAACTCATCGTCCTCAATCATTTGCTCGTACAGCAGTTGCAGTTTTTCTATTTGAATGCCGGTAAGTTTTTTGGGAAAGTGTTCCTGCAGGTATTTTTTGTTTTCCCGGAAGGCCACAATATTGTTGTAGTGGAAGATCAGATCGGCTAGCTGAGGATAAAGCTTGTTTTCGTAAAAATATTTATTGACCTCCTGCAAATAGGCCAAAAGCGTATACTTCTTTAACTCAAAATCGATGTATCCCTCGGCAAACCAGGTTTCAGACAATCTTTTCATAGTTTAAAGGTTTTTGGATTTCCTAGTTTCTAATTTACTAAATAGACCATTCAAATCACATACCTGTTTATCTTTAAACTGTTAATTGTGTCAGCCATGCTCCGATACTGTTGTCTTATTGCCATGCTTTTTCTCTGCTCCTGCAAAAGCAGTTTTTATTATGTGGTGCGGCATGCCGAAAAGGAAACCGCCACCATGTCTTCTGATGTGGCTTTGTCCGCGGAAGGCAAACAAAGGGCCGAAGCGTTAAAGGATTCGCTTTGGGGCAAAAACATCCAATCCATTTATGCCAGCAATTATATCCGGACCAAATCAACGGCACAACCCCTGGCCGATGCCCGGAACCTCCGCATTGAGATTTATAACCCGGCCGACAGTAGCTTCATCCCAAAATTGAAGAGGGAAAAAACCGGCAATGTGCTCATTGTGGGGCATTCCAACACCGTGGACAATCTGGTAAACCAGTTGATGGGCGAGGTCATTATTCCGGCCGATCTGCCCGAAACCCAATACGGCGATCTGTTCATCATTAAAAGAAAAGGAAACCATTACCGCTTTCAGAAAAGCCATTTTGGTAAATAATGCGAAACCGCTGTCCGGGAAACCATCGGGAAACGCGAAACGGCAGACTTGAGACCAAAGCCGCTTTCTCTTCTGTCATCCTTCATCTGTCATCTGGATAGCCGTTTGGTATAGGTTTTGCCAAAGCGAAGGTGTTGCCGGCAATAAAAAAGCCCTGCGTTTCGGCAAGGCTTGAACCATTCACTTGTTTTTTTAAAACTCCCTGTTGCCATTAAAGTTTTGCAACTCATTGGCTACGGCGGTCAGGAAGGTGGCTCCCAGGCTTCCGTCTACAATCCGGTGATCGTAGCTCAGAGACAGGTACATCATGTGCCGGATGGCAATGCTGTCGCCATGCGGTGTTTCCACAACTACCGGCCGTTTTTTGATAGCGCCTACCGCCAGAATCGCCACTTGTGGCTGGTTGATAATGGGTGTGCCCATCAGGCTGCCAAAAGTGCCCACGTTTGTAAGGGTAAACGTGCCGTCGGCAATGTCCTCGGGCTTTAGTTTGTTGTTGCGGGCACTATCGGCCAGGGTGTTTACCTGTTTGGCCAGGCCCACCAAGTTCAGTTGATCGGCGTTTCTGATGACCGGTACAATTAAGTTCCCGCTGGGCAGGGCGGTTGCCATACCAATATTGATGTCCTTTTTAATGATGATGTTGCTGCCGTCCAGCGAGCTGTTGATCAAAGGGAACTTTTTGATGCAGCGGACAATGGCTTCAATGAACAGGGGCGTGAAGGTGATTTTGGTGCCTTCCCTTTTTTCAAATTCCTTTTTTACCTTCTCCCGCCACATAACCAGGTTGGTCACATCGGCTTCGGTAAAACTGGTTACGTGGGGACTGGTGTGCTTGCTGCGCACCATGTGGTCGGCAATAAGCTTGCGCATTCTGTCCATTTCAATGATCTCCACATTGCCGCTGTAGGTTGTGGGGGCTGGCGTGGGCTCCACCTTATTCATTGGGATCATCATTCCCTGTTGTGGTGCGGCCTGGGGCTGGCCGGTAGGCTTAGGAGCCTGTACTTTGCCGGCTCTTTTATCGCTTACGTATTGGAGAATGTCTCTTTTGGTAACGCGGCCTTCATTGCCCGTGCCCGGAATGCTTTCCAGCTCCACCATGCTGACTCCTTCTTGTGCGGCTATGTTCAACACCAGCGGCGAATAAAAGCGGTTGCCGCCTGCTGGTTGCGGTTGGTGCCCGGTGGTTGGGGTTTGTGGGCCCGCTTCCACCGTTTCGTTCTGACTTGCTACATGCTCAAAGCTACCGGCTTCCGCTGCCTTGCCGGCCGGTTGGGGTTTCACTTCTTCGCTTCTTGTGGCTTGCCCCTGGTTGGCAGGCTCCGCTGCTCCGGTTTTAATGCGGGCAATGACGGTGCCAACGGGCACCACATCGTTTACCTGAAACAATACTTCCGAGAGGATGCCTTCGGCCGTAGAGGGCACTTCGCTATCCACCTTGTCGGTTGCTATTTCCAGAACGGTTTCATCCATTTTTACAGCATCGCCAGGGTTTTTGTGCCATTTCAATATGGTTGCTTCCATGATGCTTTCGCCCATCTTAGGCATTACCAGGTCAACAGTAGCCATAAAAAGTTTCTAATTTCGGGTTTATTGATTTTTTGTTCCCAGCTTTTGCATTGCTATGATGCTTCTGTTGCGTCGCACTCGCGTACTACATCCATTCTGTTCACCAATTTAGCGGCATCCCAGCAAGGGGAGTGAAACTTTGTTAGCAATCATCAGCATTCCAAAATTGGAATTTGCGCCAAAAATAAGCAAAGCGGCATTAATCGGCGACGTCCTCTTCTTCCAAAATAAACCGCCGCAAAAGCGAAAGGGCTGTTTGTGCCGTCGTTTCTATATTTCGGGTGCGGTCGTAGCGGAAAAGATACGGGAATGCTTTTGTTTGGTTTTTATTTCCGACCGCTATCCATACCGTGCCCACGGGTTTCTCCGGCGTGCCGCCATCCGGCCCCATAATGCCCGAAGTGGCAACGGCATAGTCGGCCTTGATTGTTTTTAATGCACCCCGTATCATTTCGGTTACGGTGGGTTCGCTTACGGCGCCATGTTGTTGAATGGTCTCGGGCCTGACGCCTAAAACGTTTTCCTTAACCTCGTTGGCATACGAAACAATGCTGCCCTTGTAAATGGCTGAAGAGCCCGCCCGGGATGTAATCAGGTGTGCGATGTAGCCACCGGTGCAACTCTCGGCAGTGGCCAGGGTCTTGTTCCGGCTTTTTAGCAGGCGGCTGACCGATTCTTCCAGCGAAATATCCGTGTCGGCCACCATCCAGGTTTTTACAAGCGGCTTTAATTTTTCAAATTGTTCATCCACTTGTTTTTCGGTTGCTTCCTTATTGCTTCCCCGGGCGGTCAGGCGCAGCCGCACCAAACCATAAGCCGGCAGGTAGGCCAGCTTAATGTGTCCGGGCAGGTTGTTTTCAAATTCTTCAATGGTATCGGCAATGGTGGATTCGCCCACGCCGGAAGTCAGCAAGGTGCGGTGTGCCACGGCCTGCAGTTCCAGCTCTGCTTCTAGTTTGGGAAGGACACTGTGTTCCATCAGCCCCTTCATTTCGTTGGGTACACCGGGGAGGGAAACATAAATCACGCCGTCTTTTTTCCACCACATGCCCGGAGCCGTGCCCCTGCGGTTGGGCAGCACCAGGCAGTTGTCCGGCACTTCGGCCTGTTTTAAATTGCGTTCAATCAGTGGGCGATTGAACCGGGTGAAAATGTCCTTTACGTTTTGCAAAGCGCCTTCGTCCACAACAAGCTTTGCCTGAAAATATTCGCACAAGGTGGGCTTGGTAATATCATCGGCTGTGGGGCCCAGCCCGCCGGTCAGCAGGACCACGGTGCAGTCCTTGCTTTGTTCTTTCAGGGTTGTAAGAATTTCTTCCCGTGCATCGCCAATGGCAATTCTTCTTTTCACCCAAATGCCAATTTTATTGAGCTGCTGCGCCATATAGGCGCTGTTGGTGTCGATGGTTTGTCCAATTAACAGTTCGTCGCCTATGGTAATAATGCAGGCATTGACTTCTTTCATTTGCGAAACCCTTAATTTTAACGCAATGTACGACGCCATGAAAAAACTATTTCTTTTAATCCTGACGCTCATTTCCGTTCCCTCATTTGCCCAAACTGTTTCGTCCCGGCTGACGCGGGCATTCAGCGATTTTGAAAAAGATTCGCAACTGCAAAACGCCATTTCTTCCCTATATGTCATTGACGCCAAAACCGGCAGGGTGGTGTTTGATAAAAACGCAACCATTGGCCTGGCCACGGCTTCCACGCTAAAGGTGGTAACCGCCGCCACCGCTTATGAGTTGCTGGGACCAGATTTTAAATACCAAACGCGGTTTGGTTATGTGGGAAAAATTGAAGGAAGGGTGTTGAAAGGAGGCTTTTACCTTCAGCCATCGGGCGACCCAACCCTGGGAAGCTGGCGATGGAAAGCAACAGCGGATACATCCGTGATGAGCGATTTACTGAGCGTTGTGCAGAAGTTGAACCTTTCGGGATACAGTGGAGTGACAATTGACCAGAGCGCATGGAACGACGAGGCCGTTCCGGACGGATGGATCTGGCAGGACATCGGCAATTACTACGGCGCCGGCGCTACGGGTTTTAACTGGAGGGAAAACCAATTTGATGTGGTGCTGCGG
>JAEVYV010000282.1 GCA_023392575.1 Bacteroidota bacterium
GCCCAATTTCGTAAAGGCCAAAAAAGGATAGTGCAAAAAAGATGAACACCACAAAAAACGCCAGGATCAACCAAACGATGGTGGAGATATTGTTAAGCACTTCGGGATTGACACTGCTCACCAAATGAAAAGGCAAACTCAAAATGGCATAGATCAAAAAAATACTCAAGCCATAGAAAAAAGCATTGCGCAGGCCTTTTTGCCGCGAGCCCGATTTTTTGGTAAAGAAAGAAACCGTTAGCGGGATCAGCGGAAACACACAAGGCGTGATCAGGGCAATCAGGCCGCCCAGGAAACCCAGCAAGAAAATGGAAAACAAGCTTTTATCGGCCGTGTCGTCGTCCCCGCAATCACTCACGGGGTTTTTCAGGTCAATGGAAGGAACCAGGATCCTGGAGGTAGCCGCCACCCCGCCTTCCAGGGGCACGGAAAAGGCAAAAGGCGTGGACGGATAAAATTCCTCGCCTTTCCCGTAGGTATAAAGCAAGGTTCCCTGCAGCCGGGCCGGTACGGCTCCTGAGAAGGTCACCGTTTCCGTCCAGGTAGCCGGTCCCTCGTGCAGTTTTACCGTTGTTTCAAACAAAGGGCTTTGTTCGGTTCGAACGGCGCCCGAGTCTTTTATCGTTTTTGCTGCCAGAATGGAAGAATCGGCAAACTGCACTTCGGTTGTGGGCACCTCGCTCAGCACCTGGGGTGCGTACAACTGCCAGTTTTTTTGGCCCTTTGTGGAAAAGATCAGTTCATACTTGCCTTCTGCAATTTTTTTGCTGCTCACCGTCCATGAAAAAACCTGGGTGGAATCCTGGGCGGCGGCGGCCACCGCCCACAGGAGAAAAAGCCCAATGAAGGACCTGCGTATCATTCTGTTCATTTCGATTTCATTAAACGCAAAACGAGTTCCGGAAAGAACTCGTTTGCAAAACAAATACATTCACTTTATTTCAATGCGATTGAAAAATTCACCGTTTTGGGCGGAAGGCACTTTTCGTCGTCGCAGGTTTGGTACTCCAGTTTACCGGTTACGGCGGTTTTGGCCTTTCCTTTTAGTTTGATCTTTTGCACGAAAACCACTTTGTTGCTGTATTGGTTTGCCGATACATCCAAAACCTTGTCCTTGTATTTTTCAAGCTTTCCCACTTCTTTCACCATGCCTGTCAGGTCGATCAGGGGGTTTTTATTGAAATTAAAGGAGGTGGGCTGCGCAATGGCGTCTTCGGGCTGTGTTTGCGAATACAAATGCCATCCGGGCTGAATGGAGGCGGTCATGTGCAGTTCGTATTCCTTGTCATTTATTTTTTTGCTGGCAAAGCTCCAACTGACGGGGCTCGACTGAGCAAATGCGGCGCCTATGCTAAAAAGAGATAAAACGACGAGACACAGTTTTTTCATGATTTGACATTTAAAGAGAACGAATTTCCTCTATTATATTCTGAAAAGATGTTAAAGTGCGTTGCCCTCTCAGCCAACGGTTTCCAAAACCTGGGAAAACAACAGCTCAAAAATCTTTCTTCCGTCGGTGTTGCCCAATGTGGCCGAACAGGCTCTTTCGGGGTGGGGCATCATGCCAAATACGTTCCGGCCCTCGTTGCAAATACCCGCAATGTTCCGGGCAGAGCCGTTTACATTAGACTCGGGCACCACGTTCCCGTTTTCATCGCAGTAATGAAACAGCACCTGGTTGTTCTTTTCCAGTTTGTCCAGGGTGGCGTCGTCGGCATAATACCGGCCCTCGCCGTGGGCAATCGGAATTTTGTAAACACTGCCTTCCGCATCTTTGATGAAGAGGTTTTTGCAGATGTATTGCTGGTTGTTGTTGCGCAGCAAGGCCCCGGGCAACAAATGCGACTCGCAAAGGATTTGAAAGCCGTTGCAAACCCCCAGCACCTTTCCGCCCTTGTTTGCAAATTCAATAATGCTTTGCATAATGGGACTGAACCGGGCAATGGCGCCGGTACGCAAATAGTCACCGTAGGAGAACCCGCCGGGCAGAACGATGCAATCGTCTGTAGTAAATTGAGACAGGTCACTGTCTTTGTGCCAGAGCATGACGCACTCCTGTTTCAGGTCATGGACCAATGCATTGTACATGTCTCTGTCGCAATTGGAACCGGGGAAGACGACAACACCAAATTTCATCTGTTTGTTTTTTTAGCCAGGAAAAATTTTGAACCACAAAGATAGTTTGCAAAGCTCATTTTTGTGTTAATGCCATGTTGGAGTTCCGTACTGTATGTAAAGAATGTAGCCCCCCGTTAGTAAAAAGAGCAACAGGCAAACCCACTTCCGGGGCTGGTAGAAATAAGCGCTGGCATGAAACAGGGAAATAGGCGCCGCCACCAAAACCCAGGGCTGAAAGGTATGGCTGTTGTTGACAAAGGGCACAAAAAAAGCCAACAGCAGATAAAGCAACAGAATGCTCCAGTTTTTCCTGACCTGTATCAACATTTTGCGCAAATGCACCTGAACGTAATAGCCGCCCATCAAAAAAGGAAGGGCCAGCAACAGGGTGCTGAGGGCCAGCCACAGGGAGCTTTTCATAAGCGGAACGGCAACCGTCACTTGGGGAACGAAGTTTTCAAAATGCAGCTTGTCGGACAAAAACAAATAAACTGCGTAAAAATAGTAAGGGGTCAGGCAGCCCAAAAGAAAGAGGATCACTTCGTTGAACTTAAACGGCTTTAAAATCATCAGGCCAATAACGATGCAAACGATAAAACAGGCCGAGGGCAAATAAATATAGGAGCCAATTCCCGCCAGCAGCCCGATGTTAAAAATCTGCGCCTGGGCTTGGGCCGTGTTGTACAACCGGAACAACTTGATGAAGATCCAGATGACCAAGGTGGTCGCCAGCAAGGGTGCCGAGAAATGATTCCACTCCGGCAGCAGCGAGGTAATCATCAGGTAGGCCATGCCGGGCAGGTAGTTTTGCCTGGTCAGAAGGCGGTATTCGTTGGCCAGGTAGGTCACCAATAGGGCCTGCAGGTACAACAACCCAAAAGCGAAAAGCGTGCTGACAAAGGCATCATCGGCCGAAAAGGAAGAAACCAGGGCCCGGTACAAAGGCCCGTCGCTATCGGCCACCACACTGGCTTTGGGAAACAGAAACAAGGGCAGCTTCAACAGCAGGCCAAAAATCAGAAGAATAACAACATTGCCCGGCGACTTTTGTTTGAACAGTCCAATCACGGGGCAATGCTATTAATTAAATTCGATTTTAGCAAAGCAAATGTAGTTGCGGTAGTAACAGGGAATGATCAACTGATAGCCGCTGACCTGCTTTCCGTACTTGGGCAAAAACTCATAGCCCCGGTCCAGGTTTTTCAAGGTGGGGTTGTGATTGAGTTTTCCATCGGGCGACAGGGTGTAATCGTTCAACAACAGAGCCCTTCGTTCGTCCAAATTAAACAGGTAGTGGATCTGGTTTCCGGTATTGGCCATTAAATACGAAATGCGGTCATCCGATTCGTCATCGTATTGTTCTTTGTGAATAACGCCGCTCCACTCCAGCTTGCCGGCGCTGTCGAACGACAGAATGGTTACGTTATCTGCATGCCGGCGCACGTTTTGATAGCTGTTGTAGCGGTCGCGCCAGTACCAGCTGTTGTACAGCGGAGAGTAGGCCGTATAGTAATCGTAATAACCAAAGGGGCCGTATAAATAATTCCAGCGGTTCCAGCCGCCGTTCCGCGAAGTGGTGTAATATGACTCGGTATTGATGATGAAACCGCCGTCCTTTTTGATCACCACATTGCGCACAAAATAGTCGTTAAAGGCGGCTTTTACATTGGCATCGCCCTTGGCCTCGTTTCGGATGTTTTCGCCCAGCGGCACTGCGTTTTGTAAAACCGGCTGCCCGGTTTGCTTGTCCCACACGTAAAAGTAAAATCCCTCAATGTTGCCTCTTTTTTTGGCGTAGTAAAACGAAGTGAGGAAATATCGTTTATTGGAATTATCCACCTTCACATGAATTTCATCCAGCAGGATCTTGTCCTGCGGAACGTTGATGGCCACGGCCGTATCGGCGGCAGCCTGTTTCCAGAACAAGGTAGTGGCGTTAATGGTTTCGTTGCTGTTTCGGTTGAATTTGGTAAACACCAGATCGCCGTCGTTATCCAGGTTGAATTCATCCAGGTAATCATCCCGCTCCTCCATGGGCATAACAAAACTGGTTCGTTTTTGCAGGGCCAGATCACCGTCAAACAACAGGGTAGTGATCAAAAACCGCGATTTGTTTTTGGAGTTGATCTTAAAAACCATCAGCTTGCTTTTGTTTTCGCTGCTGATGGTGGAGTAAATCTTATTATTGGCGGCAAAACCAATGTGGGCGGTATCCAGGGTCATGATATCCGTGATTCTTTTGCCGCTACCGTCTACTTTAACGGCGTCGCAGTACACGGCATTTTTCTTTTGATACTGGTAAATGATGTAGGCAAAATCGCTGTACGGGAAAAAATCCACGTTGATCAATTTATTGTCCGGAATGTAATCCTGTTCTACTTTGCTTACCTCCTGCATGTCGTTGTTGTACACACTGACAAAGCTTTTTCCCCGGGTATTTTTATAGATCAGAAAATTACCCGACACCTTGCCGATAATTTCAAAATTCATGCGCCGGGTGTCGTCATTGCCGGGTTGGGAATAAACAATTCTCTGGGCAAAAGACAATACAGGGCAGGCCAGTATCCAAAGGATCAATAGAGATTTTGCAAAACGCATAAGCTACAGAAACTTTAAACAACTAAAGTTAAACGTTGTATTTCTTATAAGACGCTTAAAATTTCACATGGCTGCAAACGCCGGCAAAAGTTTATCCGCAATTCCATGGGCAAGGCGCCGGCGGGATTTTTCCCGGTTTTCCGCCGCCCACAAACCTTTTCATCTATTAACTTTAACGTATACCTTTGCCGGCTCACCCGTATCCATATAACAATTTAACTTCTGGTACAGTGAAAGCACCGCTTAATAAGGTTACAACTGCAGGATTAATCATCGCACTGGGAATCATTTACGGAGACATCGGCACCTCGCCCCTGTATGTGTTTAACGCCATCATCAACAACCGGACGGTTACTGAAGAGTTGATCATCGGAAGCCTCTCCTGCATCATTTGGACCATCACCCTTCAAACCACCCTTAAATACGTGCTGCTGGTGCTGCGGGCCGACAACCGGGGGGAAGGCGGAACCTTTGCCCTGTATGCCCTGGTACGGCGGCAAAAAAAATGGCTGGTGCTGCCGGCCATGATTGGCGGAGCGGCCCTGCTTGCCGACGGCATCATTACCCCGCCCATTTCCATTACCTCCGCGGTGGAAGGCCTGAAGGAGCTTCCCACCTTTCACCATATTGACAACTATGTGGTTTATATCGTCCTCGTGATCCTGGGGATGTTTTTCTTTCTGCAGCAATTTGGAACCGCGTCCATCGGCCGGTTTTTTGGTCCGGTCATGTTTGTTTGGTTCAGCATGCTGGCCATTCTGGGAATTGTGCACCTGTCGGACGACTTCACCATCTTCCGGGCCTTTAGCC
>JAEVYV010000309.1 GCA_023392575.1 Bacteroidota bacterium
TCATAGGCGTGGTTGTGGTGGTGTTGGTTAGCGTGCTTTTTGTGTTCATGCGCCTGGAAACCCAAATAAAAGAAGACGGCGTGTACTATCGGTTTTTCCCCTTCCAGCTGAAAATGAAAACAATTTCCTGGGATCGGATCTCTGAGGCCTTTATCCGGGAATACAAACCCCTTATAGAGTACGGTGGCTGGGGCATTCGCCTGAGTTTGTGGGGCAAGGGGTGGGCCTTTAATGTTTCGGGAAACAAAGGCCTGCAGTTGGTTTATGACAACGACAAAAAGTTTTTGCTCGGCACCCAAAAACCCGAGGCCCTGCAACAGGCGCTGGTGCAATTGGGACGGCTTTCAAACGAGGCTACAAACTGAGAAGGTTTTTTCGGCCAGGCAAAGACCAATTGACCAAAATCAGTTTCTTTTTACTAGACAATCATTTTGTGCCGCTTTTTCTTAAAGGATCTTGGGGCAATGAAATCCAGCAACAAACTGATTGCCTTGGGTTCCCTTATGGCACTAGCCGGTTTTTTGCTTTCCGGTCCGCTGGCTTTTTTATTTGTACAGCTCATAAAGCCCCAGCCCGCCTGGACGTCCGCTTCTATTTTTACAGCCAATTATAGTCCCGTTCAAAACCTGCCTTATTTCTTTGGTTTTGTATTGATCGGCGGCCTGCTGATTCTTGCTGCAGCGCATTACCTGGATGCAGCCAACAATCATTTGACCAGGCTCCGCCTTTTGCTCTCCCTTTCCTGCACCCTCATTTTTTCCGTGCTTATTGGTTTTAATTACATCTGCCAGACAAGTTTTTTTGTGCATCACCTTGCAGAGCACTACAAACCTGAATATGATGCGGCGATTGCCACTTTCTCCATGGCAAATCCCATGTCGCTTTGCTGGGCCATTGAAATGTGGGGCTACGCGGTTTTGGGAATAGCCACCTGGTTAATGGCGGCGTATTATCGTGGGAAAAACAACGCCATCCGGATATTGCTTACTGCAAACGGCCTGGTGAGTGTGGGAAGCGTGGTTTTTATGGTGGTGGATAACCAATGGCTGATGACCAGCACAGGCCTTGTTGCCTACGGTGTCTGGAATATTTTGATGATCGTGTTGCTTGGCCTTATCTACCGGCACGCAAAACAGCAACAAAAACGGGTAAGCAGCCAAAACAAAATCTATGAAGCATAAAAAAACAATCAGCCTGCTGGTGCTTTGCATCGCTCTTGCCTCTGCCTTTGCAACCACGGCCGGCATCTTTTCAAAAGGCGGTCCGGGGCCCTATGCGTATCAAAGCATTCGTGGAAAAACCGTCACCATTTACGGCAAAGGGCTCTATCAGCACATGTCGGCAGAAGTGGCGCCCGAGGGCATAGCCCAGGATTATGTTACCTTGTTTTTGGGCATCCCGCTTTTGCTTATATCCCTTTACAGGGCCAACAAAGGTTCGGTGCGGGGAAGGGTTCTTCTTTCAGGAGTACTGGGTTATTTTTTGGTGACGTATCTGTTTTATTTGGTTATGGCCATGTATAACGCCTTGTTTCTGGTGTATGTGTTTTTGCTTGGTGCTTCTTTTTTTTCGTTTCTCCTTAGTCTGTCGTTGTTGGATGTTAACAAGCTTCCAGCCGCCTTTCATCCCAGCACACCGGTAAAAACCACCGGCGGCTTCCTGATCTTCAACTCGCTTTCCATTGCCTTGCTATGGCTAAGTATTATTGTTCCGCCGCTTTGGAACGGAACCATCATCCCAACTCAAACCGAGCATTATACAACGCTTATTGTTCAGGGACTGGATCTGGCCATTCTGCTGCCAACAGCTTTTGTCAGCGGGGTTTTATTTATCTGGAAACAGCCCACGGGTTATTTGCTGGCACCGGTGTATTTTGTTTTTCTTTCCGTGCTAATGACCGCATTAACGGCCAAAATAGTGGCCATGGCCCTTTTGGGCTATCATGTGATCCCTGTCGTTTTTATCATTCCTGCTTTTAACCTGGCCGCCATAGCCTGCACCATCGATCTTTTAAAAAATATAAAACCCATAAATAAAAACGATGATTAGCGCTATAACACAAAACAGACTGCGAGTCACGGCTATTGTACTTTTATTCATCAACGGCCTCAACGCCCTGGCGGCAGGTTTTAGCTTTATGGTTGATCCTTCGGGCAGCGGTTTGGGCATGACAACGGCCTATCTTCAGCATTCTCCTTTTCCCAACTTTTTAGTGCCCGGGATCATTCTTTTTATTGCCAACGGGGCAATGAGTACCATCGTTGCCGTAATGACCATAAAGAAAAGCCGGTTTTATCCTTTGTTACTCTCCTTACAGGGATGTATTTTGCTGGGATGGATTATTATTCAATTATTGCTTCTTCAATTTTTTCATCCGTTACACCTTCTGATGGGCGGCCTTGGCATGGCGCTGATTGCAATAGGAACTTTTCTTGAAAAGCACGCAAGCGTTTAACCCAGCGCAATAGCCGTTTAAAAACTAAACCCAATGGAAATATAAGGCTGTGTTCCTTCTACTGACTTGGCAACCGCAGCCTGTATCAAAACCAAATCAGCCGGCACAATAAAGATACCGCCACCAAAGCCCTGGTGCCATTTTTTTGAAGATTCCCCCGGCGCCCACACCCGGCCCACATCGTTAAAACCAATCAAGCCCACCGTGCCGGGAAACAGATAAGAGGTAAAATCAAACAGCTTTACCCGCAGCTCCACATTGTGGTAAAACGCCGCTTTGCCCGTAAAGCGGTTGACATAATAACCCCGCAGGTTGTTGTACCCACCCAGTTGAAACTGCTGGTAAAAGGCTGGTTTGCCCACGGACGCCCCACCGCCCACGCGGTTTGCCAGCACTATAGCATCGGCCAGCAGCGGCAAATAAAACACGGCTTTGGACTGCATCTGTCCGTACGACCGTTCGCTGCCGTTGATCTTTCGCATAAAGCTTAACTCTGTGGTCCAATAAAAACCCTTGCTGGGCAGCAAATCGGTTGTTGGAGCATTGAGCTGCCAGCCGCCAACCAGCCCACCATACACCTGTTTTGAAAAAACCTTTTCCCCTGTCTGCAGCGCATCGTACACACTCAAAAAGCGGTTGGTATTGTTTTTTGACGCACTGGTATAATACTGAAAGCCCAGGCCCGCATTGGCGCTGATTCTTTTTCCCAAACTCCGGTTCACCCGCACGTCACCGGTCAGGTAATCGTAGCGGTTGCGATAAAAGGAAATATCCCGCCCGTCCTTTTTTTCAAAAACCGACTGGTTGCCCACGCCAAAAAAACTGGAAACATTATGCGGCCCTTTAGAAACCAGGTTGAGGGCTAAATCGTTCTGCCCGAACAGTTTTTTCAAATCGGCGTTATAACCGATCAAAAAAGAGCTTCGGGCCGGTGCATAACCAACAAACAAGGCATGCCGCCGGGCATAAGGTTCCTTTCTAAAGCCCTGACGCTCATACACCACTCCCCCCTTTAGCATCAGGCCCAGGTCCAGGTCGTATTGCAGGGAGGCCACCGGCCCTACTTTATCGTATTTAAAGCTTTGCCGGTCAAACGCATTGATGGTTGAATCCGTTGAGGTGCGCAGCCGGGCCAGGTGTTTGGAGGGCAGGCTGTTGGCTTCATCGGAACGGTCGTAGATGTATAGCTTTCTTCTGTTGTGCCGTTTGGCCTCTACGGAAAAACGATCCCGGCCGGCCCCACCAATCAGGTGCAGCCGGATGGCGGAGCGACCTTCTCCGTCAATCGTATAGACATCGTCTCCGCCCAAACCAAAAAGTCGTATTTCTTTTGTTTGGCCTGGCAGAAAGCTGCGCTGATACAACAAGTCCCCTTTGCGCCCATCGCTGCTTATTTTGTAAATGGAAACGTCCACCTCTCCGTTGTTCCGTGCATAAAGCTCAAAAAGCTCCCGTTCATCCGAAGCGGGAATGTCCACATTCCGTGACAAAAAACGATAATACCGCAAGGCCGTAGTTTCCAGGTTGTTTCTGCGAGCCATGAGGGTGGTCCTGATTTTTTCCCCCGACAGTTGGTAAATGGTGTCGGGCAAACGGCTCAAGGCTTTTTGAATCAGGCTGTTGGTGATTTTTTCCTGCACGTACGCCACCTCTTTTTTCCAGTCCTCTTCGCTTAAGGCATTTAAAAAATAACGGTCGAAATAGCGGTTGTTGTAATTATAGCTGCCGATCTTTTTGATTTTCTCTGTAAAAGGCTGAAGGTTGGCTTTGCCAAACTGAAGGGAAAGCAGCCGGGGAAACAGACCCGATGTGGTATAAAAAACCTTGTCCCGGTCGCGGGGAAAGGGCGTGTACGTGGTAAGCCCATTGTGATTGCTTTCCGCCCAACGCCATTGGCCTTCATGCCGGTCCCAGTCGCCAATCAGCAGGTCCAGAAGCCGGGCCCGCAATATTTGTTTTTGCCGGAAGCGAACGTCGTGATTGGTTTCTGCTTTTTTCTGCGCCTTTTCGGTGTTGGCTGTATCGGCTACCCCCGACGGCTCTCTTTCTTCGAACAACAAAACCGAGTTGGCAAAATCGGCCCGGTACTTTCCCAGGGCCGGATCGTCGGGTACATAAACAATTTGCGGATTGGTATGCGAAATGCCCAAGGCCTCGGCCAGCGGCGGCACAGTTAGGGCCGCATAGGGGTGACTGGTCACCACCTGGTCCTGCAAAATATCCCGGGCAATGGTGGCCCGGAGGTTTTTGGGCAAGCCCCGTTCGGGGTATTTTTGAACGCTGCGCAACACCCATTCCTTGCCCGAAGCATCCTGCAAACGCAAGGATTTGGTTTGTTTGCCCCCGCCTTCTTCTACAATGGTCAACCCGCCTTTTTCTTTGCCCAGGTAAAATAGTTTCAGGGGCACCGGCGCCGCCCAAAGCTTGCGGTAGCTCTCGCCAAACAAAAACCGGTGGATGCCCGAAACACTGTCGTATTCCGGAGCTATGGGCACGGTAACCGTGGTTTGGGCCCGGCTGCCGGCCGTCCAAAAATGGGCCAGCAAAACAAGGGCGCACCGGGCAAATTTCATTTTAGGGCTTTTGTGCAGGATCATTGCTCAGCTCTGTTTGACATTAGGTATAGAAAAAGTTGAGCCAGCCTCATACGCCTTTTGCGCCTGGCTTTTGTTTTCAAAATACAAGACCAACGATGCCCCGAATCGGTTTTCTCCGGTTTAAAACCGAAAACCAAGCGATACATAAGGCAGCAATTTTTCCTCTTTGGAGTGGGCCAGGGAAGCCGTCACCACCACCCGCTGCACCGGAGCAATCCATAGGCCCCCGCCGTAGCCGTTATGCCATTTTTCCGATTGCTGATTATCTGCCCAAACCCGTCCTATATCATGAAAGAAAAGCACCCCCAGCGAACCGGGGAAAAGATAGGTGTTGAAATTGGCCAGCTTAAACCGCAGTTCCGAGTTGTTGAACAGCATGGTGCGTCCGGCAAATCGGTTTTTTCTGTACCCCCTGAGGTTTTCCGTTCCGCTCAAATAGTTGGCCTGGGGAAATTCAAAGGTTCCAAAATTGCGGTAGTAGCCAAAACGGGTGGCAAACACATACACCGACCGCGGAACAAAGGAGGCAAAAATGCTCATGTCCCAGCGCAGCTGCGTTAGCGTATGGCTTTGGTTGTTCAGCCCAAAAAGCTGGCGAACACCGGCATCCAAAACAAAACCGCGGGTGGGGATGAGCTGATTGTTTTTTGAATTGATCTCCAGCGTGGCTTCGGCCCCTGCATAGGTTTTGGGCAGGTACAGCGTGGCCGGGTCCAAGCCATTCAGCCCGGTATTGTTAATGAATTTTCCTTCGTTCTCCTGCCGCGGCAGTTTGAAGTATTGAAAAGTGGGTCCGTAGTACACCCGCAGCCAGGATTGAAACTGCCGGCGGATCAATGCCGAAACATTTACAATATTGTACCGGGATCGGAAATACAGCACCTCATCGGTGTTTAACACCGTATTGTTTCCATAGCCAAAGAAGTTGGTGACGTTGATGGGGGCCCGAACCTCGGTGCGCAGCAAAAGATCGCTGTTGCCAAACACCCGGACCACATCGGCCTGATAGCGGAAAAACCACGAAGAGGTTCTTAAAGAATGACCAACCGCTAATTCGTGTTCCGCAGCATAAGGGTCTTTGCGAAAACCCTGAACGGTGTAGCGGAATTTACCGCCCAGAAAAACCCCGTCGTCCACGTTGTACGCAACCACCAGCCCGGGATCGAAAATGTTGTACTTGTAAAAAATGCGGCTGTATTCGTTGTTACGGGGGTCGGCGCTGAGTTTTCGGCGCAGGCCACCTACATTGCCCGAAAATTTATTTTCCTCAAACGTGACGTCGTATACCACCACCTTGCCGCCGTCGCCTTCGTTTACAAAATCGTCCTTGCCCGGCCCGCCAACGATCCGGATTTTGATGGGCGAGGCACCGCCCTTCACTACAAAGCTGTCGTTGTCTTCCAGCCCGTAAATGCGAAGCTCTTTGGTTACCGAAGGATCAAATTCCCGGTCGTAGAGTTTGGAGGTGATCCGG
>JAEVYV010000009.1 GCA_023392575.1 Bacteroidota bacterium
TGCTGCATATGAGCCCGGGTGTTAATGTGCTTCGCGAAGACGCGGTGGGCAATATGTTGCGCCGGGAGGAAGCCCTGCGCCATGCCCCGGTGCACGACGAGCAGTTCTTTAAGGTTCCCAAAGTCATCAAAAAACCCGAACAACCCTAAATTCATGAAGGGCCTCATTCATCTGGAAAATATCAGAAAAAACTATTACCTGGGCAAACAGGTTATTGAGGTTTTGAAAGGCATTTCGCTGGACGTTTTCAAAAATGAGTATGTGGCACTTATGGGGCCTTCCGGCTCGGGGAAAAGCACCCTGATGAATATTTTGGGTTGCCTGGACACCCCTACCGCCGGAAAATACATTTTGAACGGACAGGATGTGAGCGGCATGAGCGACAACGAGCTGGCCGACGTTCGCAATAAGGAAATCGGTTTTGTGTTTCAACAGTTCAATCTGTTGCCGCGGCTTACCGCCCTGGAAAATGTGGCGCTTCCCCTGGTTTATGCCGGTGTGCCCAAAAAGCAAAGAATGGAAAAAGCCCGGGAGGTATTGACCAAGGTGAACCTGGCGGACAGAAGCCACCACAAACCCAACGAAATGAGCGGCGGGCAAAACCAGCGTGTGGCCATTGCACGGGCTTTGGTAAACGATCCGTCCATTATTCTGGCGGATGAACCCACCGGGAACCTCGATTCCAAAACCTCACACGAGATCATGGAGATCTTCGGGAAGATCCATGCCTCGGGCAACACGGTGATCTTAGTTACCCACGAAGAAGACATAGCCCATTTTGCCCACCGCATTGTGCGGCTAAGAGACGGCGTGATTGAAACAGACACCCATAAAGGAGAGGCTAAGGTTCGTCATAGCTTGCATTAGTAAACAGTTCTTTGCATTAGGTGGACAATTATTGAACCAGCAGCAATACTACTATTTAGCTTTTGTTGTCCCGATAGCTATCGGGACACTCTTGTGCGTTCGGTAATGCTATTGTACAATGCCGGAACCACAATAGAAGCACAGGCACATAGAAGGCCCACATAGCATAAAATAAAGTCTATGCGAACCCCTCTGTTTCTTATGTGCTTATGTGGTTCAAAAAAAAGGTGATAGAAGTTACTGTTGTTGAAGAGTGCGACGCAAGGAACGATGAATCAAGGCACAAAGCTGGTAACAAAAAATAAAAAAGGTTACAAATAGTCTCAAAAATGGACTTTTTACAGGGTGAGTAGTCAGTGGTAAGTAAGAGAGCTTTTCCCCTCACCACTCACAAAAGGCATTGGTGAGATGGCTTATAGAACTTAAACTTTTTTCCTCAGCCCGAACTTTTAAAAACTCGCTTTAAACCACTAATCATGGCAATTAAGATCTATACAAAAACCGGCGACAAGGGAAACACCTCATTGATTGGCGGGACGAAGGTGCCCAAGAGCGACATCCGGATTGAAACCTATGGAACCGTGGACGAATTGAACTCCTGGATTGGTTTGATCAACGATCAACTGGCTGATGCCGCATTCAAAAGCGAACTCAAGGAAATACAGGACCGGCTGTTTACCATTGGTTCATCGCTGGCCACCGATGCCGAAAAAGAACCCAAAATGAAACTGCCCGACCTACACAAAGGCGATATCGAATTTTTGGAAAAAAGGATTGACGAGATGACCGCAGCCCTGCCGCCCATGAAATCGTTTATTTTACCGGGCGGACATCCCACGGTATCCACCATCCATATTGTGCGCTGCGTGTGCCGGCGGGCCGAACGCCTGGCGGTAAATATGCAGCAACACGAACTGTTTATTGATGAAAAGATCATTCAATACCTGAACCGCCTGAGCGATTATTTATTTACCCTGGCCCGGTATGTTGCCCAAAAATTAGGAGTGGAAGAAATTCCCTGGAAGCCGAGGGTATAATTCGAGAATTAGTTAACCTTCAAATTATTTTCCCGTCCTTCATGGTTAGGGTCCGGTCGCTTAGCTGCGCCAGTTCTTCGTTGTGGGTGACAATCAAAAAGGTTTGCCGAAACTGCTCCCGCAGCTTGAAAAACAATTGGTGCAGTTCCCTGGCATTGGCGGTGTCCAGGTTGCCGGTGGGCTCATCGGCAAACACAATGTCGGGGGTATTGATCAAGGCCCGGGCCACGGCAACCCTTTGTTGCTCGCCGCCGGACAAAGCGTTGGGCTTGTTTTGCAGCCGGTGGCTCAGGCCCAGCAGGCCCAAAAGATCTTCGGCCCGTTTTTTTACCGCGTTTTTATTGGTACCGGCCAGCCAGCCGGGAATGCAAACATTTTCGAGAGCGCTAAACTCAGGCAGCAAATGATGGAACTGAAACACAAAGCCGATATGCTTGTTGCGAAAATCAGCCAGCTTTTTCCCCGCCAGACCGGTGACGTCGATCTGGTGGAGCTGCACCTGGCCGCGGTCCGGCTTGTCGAGTGTTCCCAGAATGTGCAGCAGCGTTGATTTTCCCGAACCGGAAGGCCCAACGATGCTCACAATTTCGCCGGACTGTATGGAAATATCCACCCCTTTTAAGACTTCCACTGTGCCGTATTGTTTGTGTATATCCCTAGCTGTAAGCATATTAAGTATTCGGCCAAATATCAGTAAACAAAGCCGCACAGCAAAGTTCCCCCGTATTTTTTAACGCCGGTAAAGACAAGATTTGGAAAATTGGGTAATAAAACTACATTTGCGAAAAATTTGAAGGGTTGGCCATCTGAAAATGGCATAGAAATTATACTTCAACTTTTTCCTAAATCACCAAAAATTAATAGCGATGTTTTGGACGTTAGAATTGGCATCTTACCTTGAAGAGGCGCCCTGGCCGGCTACAAAAGACGAGTTGATTGACTATTCCATCCGCTCGGGTGCTCCCATTGAAGTCATTGAAAACCTCCAGGAACTGGAAGACGAAGGTGAAGTGTATGAAAGCATTGAAGACATCTGGCCGGACTACCCCTCGCAGGATGATTTTCTGTTTAACGAAGATGAATACTAAGCTCCCTGCTGCATAAGAAAAAACCATCTGCCGCAACAGATGGTTTTTTTTATTTTGAAAACACTAACTGCGATCAATACCCCAAGCGCCTCAAGGAAACAAACGTGAGGCGGCAAACGTGAAAACGCAGAAGCATTTCCTTCATCGCACCTTTGGGTCTCCATTTCACGGCTCACGTTTGCCCATTTTTCTCTTGTTTTACTGTTTACCGACTGCTGATTGTTTTTTATACGCTTCCACTCCGCACTTCAGCCATTCCCGGAACTCAGAAGCAGACGGGGTGTAGGCCTTTGTCTTGGTCAGGGCTTTTTCGTCCGGACTGATGATGGCATACTGGGGCTGCGCTACGGCATTAAAGTTTTCCGATTGAAAGGTTGCCCACTTATCCCCCACGGTAATGATTGGCTTTACCGTTCCGGCTTTGGTAGTGTATTCAAACTGCTCGGCCACAGGTAATTTTTTCCGTTCGTCCACATAAAGGGAAACCACAACAAACTCGTTTTTCATCAGCGCCTTCACTTCTTCATCCACCCAAACGTTTTCCTCCATGCGCCGGCAGTTCACACAGGCCCAGCCCGTAAAATCAATCAGCACGGGCTTGTTTTGCTCCCGGGCCAGTTGCAGGGCCTTTTCGTATTCATTGTGCAAGGGCTCCACGCCGGTTTCATAATTTACCGGATGCTCGTAGATGCTGTACCCGTATGGCGGCGGAAAGCCACTGATCAGGGGCAACCGTGCCCATTTGGTGTTGGTCACACCGGGCAAAAGATAAAGGGTAAAAGCAGAAAACAAGGCAATAAAAAAGATGCGGGTTTTGGTAAAGCGGGGCTTGCTGTCGTGCCCAAAACGAATGATGCCCAATAAGTAAAGGACGATGGCAATGCCGATCACAATCCAAATGGCAATGAAAACTTCGCGTTCCAGCAAATGCCACTGTTTCACCAGGTCGGCGTTGGACAGGAATTTCACCGCCAGCGCCAGCTCCAGAAATCCCAACACCACTTTAACCGAATTGAGCCACCCGCCGGATTTAGGCAGGGATTGCAGCCAATTGGGGAAGAGGGCGAAGAGGGCAAAGGGCAGGGCTAGTCCCAAACCAAAACCCGACATGCCAAAGGTCAGCTGCATGGCGCCGTTGTCGCTGGTTAGCACCCCGGCCAGCAACGAACCCAGAATGGGGCCCGTGCAGGAGAAAGAAACAATGGCCAGCGTTAGGGCCATAAAGAAGATGCCCCAGATATTGCTCATGCCTGCCCGGGAATCGATCTTGCTGGCAAAGCCGGCGGGCAGCCCAATTT
>JAEVYV010000011.1 GCA_023392575.1 Bacteroidota bacterium
TTTATGGCCTGGCCTTGGTGAACGGAAGTAAATACACCCTAAGCGAAATCCGCTACCTGGGATTATTGGAGTTGCTTTTGGGCTTGATCTGTACCCAGTTGCCGGGCTATGGGCTTTATTTTTGGGCCACCGGTTTTGGCCTGCTCCACATTGTGTACGGCTTTGTGATGTGGCGGAAATACGAACGGCAGCCCGCAACCGAAAAATTAGCAGGATAACGAGCAATGGCAGGAAACAACCCCATATCCGGATTAAATAAAATTTTTGACAACCGCATCAGGCTGGGGGTGATGAGCATCCTCATGGTCAACGAGGCCATCAGCTTTAACGCCCTGAAACAAATGCTGGAAGTAACCGACGGCAACCTGGCCACGCATTTGGTCACACTGGAAGAGGAGGGCTTTATTAAAGTGCACAAAGGGTTTATCGGCCGGAAAACCAACACCACTTACTCGGTGACCAAAGCGGGAGAAAAAGCTTTTTCCGACCACATTGGGGCATTGGAGAAGATGATCAAAGGCATTCGGTAATTTTTTTTGTGCTTATACTTTGAAATACAAAGTGCTTTTTATTATGACGAAACAAATAGGGATCATTCGCCGGCTGTTGGGGTTTTTCATCGTCGCTCTTTTTTTGAGCGGGCTGACAGCTATTCCGGTTGAGCCGGAACTTTCTTTTCTGTTAGGCTTTTTTCCTGACGGCTCCAACCTGCATAGCTGGCTTGCCCGGGTGTTAGCCGCCTATCGGGAAGTAAATGCAGCACATCCTTTTTTACTCTATGAGTACGACTGGCTGGCCTTTGCACATTTTATTCTGGCCATTCTGTTTATCGGGCCCTACAAGGATCCGGTGAAAAACCTTTGGGTGATTCAGTTTGGGTTGATTGCCTGTGCCCTCATTCTTTCCTGGGCTTTCATAGCCGGAACATTCCGGGGCATACCCCTGGGCTGGCAGTTGATCGATTGCTCCTTTGGGGTGTTTGGCGCCATTCCCTTGTGGATCTGCTACCGCAAGGCAAAACAACTTTCCCAAAACCTTTCTTATTCATCAAATCAATAAACATGGAAACCGTTGTACAAAACGTATGGACAAAAAGCAAATTACTGGTCAAAGGACTCCTGGTGGGCCTGTTGGCTTTGCTGTTGCAGATTCCGGCTTTTTACGTAAAAGATCTGATCCAGGAAAGAGAGTCAAGGCAAAAGGAGGCGGTGGCCGAAGTCAGCAGCAAATGGGCTGCCTCGCAAACCATAACGGGGCCGGTAGTGGTGCTTCCGTATTGGGAAACCAAAACCGATGCCGCTACCCTGAAAACCACCAGGGCTAAAGAATTTGCTTTCTTTTTGCCGGATGATCTTACCATCCGGGCCGATGTTGCGCCCCAGGAAAGACACCGGGGAATTTATAAGGTGATGCTTTATTCTTCCAACATTTCCATCACCGGAAGGTTTCAGGGCATTTCCCTGGAAAAGTTAAACATCCAGCCGGAGGATGTTATCTGGAGCGAAGCGGTGGTCAAACTTCCGCTTTCCGATAACATGGGATTGAATGAAGAGGTAACGCTGAAATGGAAGGACTCCGTACTGGGCCTTTCGCCCCAAACCTCCGGTGATGGCTCCATAGCCAATGCCCTGCAGGCGCAATTAGGCATTGCCTCTTTGCAGGATTTGCAGCAGATTGATTTTGCCAGCTCTTTTAGTTTAAACGGCTCGCAACAGCTTTTGTTTACCCCAACCGGTAAAACCACCACCGTACAAATGCATTCCAGTTGGCCGCATCCCAGTTACAAAGGCGCTGTGTTGCCGCAAAAAAGTGAGGTGGGGCCGAATGGCTTTTCTGCTTCCTGGAAAAGCATTTCGCACAAAAGAAGCTTTCCCCAGCAGTGGACCGGTTCGGCTTATTCGTTTACCCCTGCGGACACTTATTTCCTGACCGATGCTGTGGCCACTACTCCTGCCGCACAATCAACCAACATCAATAGCTCAGCCTTTGGCACCAGCCTGTTTATGCCCGTCAGTGGCTATCAAAAAACCATGCGGTCGGTAAAGTATGCGGCCCTCTGCATCCTGCTGACCTTTGCGGCATTCTTTCTTATCGAGATCAACAACAAAAAATCGGTGCATCCTTTTCAGTATGGCTTAATTGGCCTGGCACTGATCCTTTTTTATACCCTGTTGCTTTCTTTTTCCGAATACATTGGCTTTAACCTTGCCTATGTGGTGGCTGCCTTGTGTACCATCGGTTTGATCGGCTGGTTTGTCAAAGGGCTGCTTTCCTCGGCCCGCCTGGCTTCTGTTCTGTCGGTCATCCTGGTTTTGCTGTATGTGTACGTATTTACCATTCTGCAGTTACAGGACTATTCTTTATTGCTGGGAAGCATCGGTTTGTTTATTACTCTTGGTGTCATCATGCACTATTCAAAAAAGATCCAATGGTAATGGCTGCGCCATGGATGGTAAAACAATACATGGATGGTAAGACAATAATTGTATATGAAAACCTTTAAGCATGTCAGTTATACCTGGCTGTTGGCTCAGTTTTTTCATCCATTGATATGGATGGCGGCTGGCCTTATTATGGGAGGCCACATGGAAGAAGAGCTTTTGATATTGTTCGTAGTATTTGGTTTTATTTTTTCACTGCCTGCCTATTTACTCTGCATTGTCTTTTTTGAGCCGGTTGCAAAAATGAATGAGCTCTGTTTGGTAAAGCTGTTGGTTTGGTGCCTGGTAACAGTAGCCTGTATTGCCACGGGGTTTCTTTTTATATGTGTCATTCTTTGGGGAACCCGGTTCTTCATAGAGGAGCTTTGGCTTGTCGTTCCAGGTTCCATAGCGGCTATCCTGGCTATTTTATGCCGGTACCGGCAATTCATCCGTTTTGCTCATTTCCAAATGAATTCCCATGAACACAATATGGTTTAAAAGATGGGGCTGGCTATCTGTTCCCGTTCAGAGCATGGGTTGTATCATTGCCTTGCTTGCCCTCCTTTTCCTGCTACCGGTGTATCTGGCTATTAGGAGAAGCAGCCATTCGATTGGTGATCTTTGTACCCTAAGTTTGTTGACACAACCTGCACCACTATGGGTGAGAAGGGGTTGGAAAAAATAAAAACCAATGGAACAAAGAAAATTCTCCTGGAAAGAACGCGGCAACAGTTTTGGCTATGCCTGGGACGGAATAAAGGCTGTTTTGCGTACCGAGCACAACACCTGGATTCACCTGGCCCTAACCTTGATGGCAATCGTTCTGGGTATTGTTTTAAAGATCAGTGCCGGAGAGTTTACGGCGCTCATTATCGTCATGACCATGGTATGGACCGCCGAGATCTTTAACACCGCCATCGAAAAAACCATGGATTTTATTTCCAAAGAAAAACACCCCCAAATAAAACTGGTGAAAGACCTGGCGGCAGCGGCCGTGCTTCTGACTGCTTTGGCGGCCCTGGCCGTGGGGGCTATTATTTTTATTCCCAAACTTTTTTAAAAATGATCAGAAAACTGGATAATAATTTTTTGTTGAGCAGGTTTTATTTCAGTAAAACAGAAGTGGAGAAAATGCTGATGCTTTCCTGCCTGTTTAGTATGGGCCTGACCCTCACCCGGTTGGTTTGCACCGGCGAGCTTTTGTTTCTGTGGCTGAACTGGAATTTGTTTTTGGCATTTGTTCCCTATGCCATAAGCCGGTTTTTGATGCAGCGGGCGGCGTGGGTGGAAAGCAGGGTGAAATTCGGTTTGGTTTTTCTCTGCTGGCTGTTGTTCATACCCAATTCGTTTTACATCATCACCGACCTGTTTCATTTAAGGGCCCGGCCCCCGGTGCCGCTTTGGTTCGACCTGGCTTTGATTCTTTCTTTTGCCTGGAATGGATTGCTGCTGGGCATTTTATCGGTGCGGCAAATGGAAAAAATGGTGGAGCAAACCTTTCCACTCCGCAACGAGTGGTTGTTTGTTTACCCCCTGATGCTGCTAAATGCTTTCGGGGTCTATATTGGAAGATACCTTCGCTACAATAGTTGGGACGTGGTTTCCAATCCCTTTCAGCTTTTCAACGATACGGTTTATTTGATCATTCATCCCTTGCGCAACCGCTTCGACTGGGGCATGATCCTGTGCTACTCCGTTTTTATGACCCTGATCTACATCACCATCAAAAAGATCAGCAGGGCCGTTAAATAAAAAGAGATGCCCTTGAGCATCTCTTTTTATTTGAATTTGTTTTTCGTTTAAAAATCCAGGCCCAATGCCAGATAGGTTTGCGGCTTGCCGCTGAAGAACCCATTCATTTGCCAGGCCACATCAAACCGTACAAAATAACCTAGCAGGGTGCTGCGGGCGCCAAAACCGTAACCGCCGGCAAAGGGTCCGATGCCGCCGGCTTTCAGCTTCACCGTTACAGCAGGACTCTGCGGATCCATATACCGGGAGGTGGGCCGCTCAAAATTATCGTACCGACCATTCCAGGCGGTACCCAGATCAATAAACTGCACTACCTGGAAATTGCGCAAAAAAGCATTGTTGATGGGCTTGTTGAACAAGGTGGTAAACACCGGAACCCGTACTTCGCTGTTGATGACCACATTGTTGTTGCCGTTGGCAATGTTTTGCTTGAAGCCCCTCAGGTTAACGGCCAGAGCCTGGTAGGCATAATCCTTGTCCCGGTCTGGGGTATTGTTGGGGTCGAAATAACGGTAAGAAAGTTCACCCGTGTTCTGGTCGAATTTTAAATTATCCCGGAATTTCAGCCATCCATCTACCCCGCCCAGGTAGTATACCACTTTTTGGTTGCCCCAGGAAAAATCGCCTGCCGCACGCAGGGCCCAAATAACATTACGGTAGAGCGGTAAATAATGCCGGGCATCAAAACCCACATTGAACAAAAACCGGCCCTCGGTATTTTTTGTATTGAGTTGGGAGAATATATCCGAATAGACTTTCCAGCGCAGGCCGTGCCAGATGTTCATGGTTGGATTGATGGTATTGTCGTAAACATATTCAAGGGTAAACTGGCCGTAGGTCTTCAGGCTGTCGGGTTGCTTGATGTTTCGTACCGTGGCATCCAGACCCACGGCAGGATAAATCATCCGGTCGAAACGGGGACCCACTGTAAGGCGTACGCTCCGCACCCGGTCAAAGGGATAATTCAGGCGGGCCAGGTAATAGCTGGAATGTTGTTTTACCAGGGCAATTCCGTTCGGGTCCCGTCCCTTGGATGTATCAATAACGTTTTGAATGCTGCTCCGGTAATAGCTAAAGCCCCAGTCAAACCGTTTTCTCAGGTTGGTAAACTCAAACAAAATATCGTTATCCCTGAAGTTGGGCGCAATGCGAATGCCCCCGGATAGCTTGTAGTCCTCAAAAAGATCAACGGTGCCCATCCGGATCAACCCGTTCAGGTCGTTGCCGTTGGCGGGCTCAATGGGGCCCTGGCCGCCCTGGTAGGGTTGGTATTTGCTGACGCCGAACATGGTGTTGTTCAGGCCGGCCACTACATAGTCGTTGAAAAATTTGGGGGGACGGTATTCGTACAGTTTGGCTTTTTTCAAAATGGGTTCGGGTTGAATTTCCTGCGTTTCAAACACACGGCCCAGCTGGGAGGTGGAATCTCGTTTTTCGTCCTGGAATTCGTTTTGAAAAAAGTCGGATTGCCTTTTGGAGGTATCGGTGACGGGCGGCTTGATGACTTCGTTTCTGCCGGCGGCAATCCGCTGCCGGTCCATAACTTTTTTCATGTATTCGGTGGGCTTGGCCGACACGTTTCGGCGGTGCAGGGTGTTTTCATCCACCCGCAGGCGGTAAAGAAATTTGTAATTGCCCTGCCGCACCACCTCGCTGACCAAATTATTGTCGCCGGCCGTGCGGGTTTCCAGCAAACTGCTTTGGTAATTGGTCAAGGGGAATACATAGGTCGAGTCGCTGGTGATGGAGACGTAACCTACCGAGTCAATGTCCGACTTGTCCCATTCTTTAAGTACGCTGTCCACTTCCTGCAGGGGCGGGTTGCGCAGCACTTCGTCGCCAATAAAGACCAGCGTATCCAGACCGGCTCTTTCCGAGCGGAAAAAACCGGCGTAGCGGTTGTTGATGCCGTTTTCATCACTCACAAAGGTGAAGTGCGACGTATTGTACTGCGACGGGTAGCGGGCATTGCCAAATTTTACCTTGGTCAACTGGGTGATTTGTTTGAATTCCGATTTGTTCCAGTTGTCGATTAAAAAAATGTTGTAGGGCTGTGCGCTGATGGCGGTGTCGGTATTGGGGGCATCGGGCGAAGGCCGGTTGCTGGAAAAAATAATTCCGGTTTTGCCCGGGAAGGCCACAAAAGAAGCGTCCAGGTCATCGTACACATCATTGGTGATTTGTTCTACGGTTTGTTTGTCTATTTTGTAAACAAAGATGTCGGTTTGGCCGCTTTTCACAGCGCTTAGAATCAGGGTGTTGGCATCCAGCATGTACTTCATGTCCTGCACCTGGGTAAACTGGGGCAGGTCCTGTTTGACCACTTTTACCTGGGACACCGCATCGTACACAAACAATTTGTTTTTCCCTTCTTCGTTGTATACCACAGCCAGGCGGGTACCCTTGCCGTCCCAGGCCAGGATGGGGTAGTTGGGGTTGATTTCGTCGCCCCTGGAGCGAACGCCGTATTGCAAAATAACCTTGCGGTCAACAAAATTGGGGTGGAAGGTTACGCTGTATTTTCCCTGCTTGAACTCCACTACGGCGTAGGCAAAGCTTCGGGGCACCGGGTTGGCATTGAACCGGATGAAATCTTTTTTCCCCACTTCTTCGGTTACCGACAACTGGCCCTTGGGCACCAGGCGGCGGGCCCGGATGTCTTTGTAATACATCTGCGACATTTCGGTCATGAAATCCTGCAGAACGGCTTTGAATTTTTTCTTGGCTACCCGTTGGGTTGCGCTGTTCAGGTTGCGGTAAATGCGGGAAAGGTAAAGAAGATAGGTGGTTTTTGATTTTCCGTATTTATTGCCAATGTAATACCAAAAAGCATGTCCGGCCAGCAAGGGTTTGGCAAAGGCAAACTGGTAAAAATTATTGTAGTCGCCGCTCAGCAAAGCGCTTTTCAGCTTGTCGTCCAGATCGGGACTCCATTCCTCGCCGGCGTATTCAATATAGCCATCGGTCAGCCACTTGGGTAAATCCAGCAAGGTTTGGTTGGCTGCCATCTCGCCCAGGTCGTCGCCAAACAATACATTGGCCACCAGCACACCGGCAATGCCCTGCCGGATCTGGCGGCGCAGGTTTTCGTGGTTGCCATCGTAATACACCAGCATTTTGTTGTTCACCAGTTTGGTCACCCCTCCGGTGTTTTGCCAGTCAATGCCCAGACCAATGTTGGATTGCATCATTTCGTCAAAGCTGTTGTACACAACAACATTGGCCCGGCGCTGCAGGCCGTATTCAACAAATTCTTCCAGTTGGGGCAACTCTCTTTCGGCTACCTGGGCCACGTATTTGCCCAGTTCCAGTCCGTCCTGGCTGAAGTAGGTATTAAAATTGTCCGTCTGGTAATACTTCCATTTGAATTTCTGGTACTGAACCCGGTTTTTGCCAAACTCCACGGCGTTCACCTGTGCATGTGCATAGTTGGAAAAAAAAAGCAAGGAGGCACAGGCCATGCGGCCAATCAATTTTATCATAAACTAGATCTGATTTCTGATTTAAAAGCTCCCGATTTTGGATTGTAAATTGCAACTAAAAATACAAAAATCCGCATGTTAACTGTTCAATCATTTACATTCAATCCTGTGCAGGAGAATACCTATGTGGTGTACAACGAAAAAGGTGACTGTTGTATTATAGATCCCGGCTGTTATTTTGCCTCCGAAGAACAGGAGTTGAAGGAATTCATTGAAAACAACAAACTAAAGCCCCAGTACCTGCTCAACACGCACTGTCACCTCGACCATATTTTCGGCAACCGCTTTGTGCATCAAACCTTCGGCCTCCCTTTGTATCTGAATAAGCTGGAAAAACCAGTGCTGGAACTAGGGCCCACTTCGGGGCAAATGTGGCAACTGCCTTTTGACAATTACGACGGCGAGTTGCATTACCTGGATGAAGGCGATGTGGTGCGCATTGGCGAGGATGAGCTGCACGTTTTGTTTACCCCGGGGCATTCTCCGGGAAGCATTAGCTTTTACAACAAGGAAGCAAAATTTGTGATCAGCGGCGATGTGTTGTTTCAGGGCAGCATTGGCCGAACGGATTTGCCGGGCGGCGATTTTACGGTTTTGGAAGAAAGCATCAAAACCAAGTTGTACACCCTGCCCGAAGACGTCATTGTATACTCAGGGCACGGCGAATCAACCACCATTGGCGATGAAATGAAGGGAAATCCGTTTGTAAAAATGATCTGATTGTCTGAACCAGGATTTGAGGAGATGGTAAGGATTAAGGAGGAGATAAATCATTCCTATAGACAAAGAGTCTTCCATTGTTGAAGACTCTTTTTATTTCAGCTAATCCCTTAATCCCCCAAATCCCCGTTCCGACAATCCCCGTTCAGGCAGCAAAAAACTTTCCCACATAGGGCAGTTTTTGAAACTCCGATCGCTCCACATTCATGATCAACAGGGCAAAAAGCGCCATCAGCACCACGGCAGCCCCCCGGTTTACCCACGTGCCCAGGTTAAGCAATTGAAAAGCGGCGTGCACCCCGTACAGCGCCACGCAAATAACGATATAGGCTACCAGTTTTTTCCAGGCATAGGGAATGCGGTAGTTCTTTTGGCCCCACACGTAGGAAACCACCATCATGCTGCCGTAGCAAAAAAACGTAGCCCAGGCGCAGGCCATATAACTGAAGTGCGGAATAAAAATGTAGTTGATGAGAAGCGTAACGGCCGCCCCGATCACCGTGATCCAGGCGCCGGCCATGGTTTTGTTGGAAAGTTTGTACCAGATGGACAGGTTGTAATAAATCCCCAAGAACATATTGGCCAGCAAAAGAATGGGCACCACTTTCAGGCCTTTCCAAAAAGTTTCGTTTTGGATAAAATATTTCCACACATCTAAAAACAGGGCGACTGCCAAAAACATAAAACACACCGTGATCACAAAAAACTTCATCACCCGGGCATAGATCTTTTGGGGTTGCTGTCCTTGTGCGGCTGAAAAGAAAAAGGGCTCTGCTGCCATGCGGAAGGCCTGTACTGATAGGGAAATTAAAATGGCAAGTTTGTAACAGGCACTATACGTCCCTACTTCAATTTTGGCGGCCTGCTCCGAACTAACCGGAGCCCACCAGTTCAGCATGATGCGGTCAAAGGTTTCGTTGATCATGCCGGCAAACCCGGCCAGTATAAGCGGGGAAGAATACAAAATGATTTCTTTCCAAAGTTTTGCATTAAACCGCCACCGGAAAGCCAGCAGTTCTTTGGACAAAAACAGCAGGGTAAAAACCGATTGCGCCAGGTTGGCAATGATCACATAACCCACGCCAATTTCAGGGTTGTAAAACGTGCCGATAAAACTGTTGGGATCTTCTTTTTGAATTTTGGGACAAACCGACAGAAAAAAGAAGGTCAGAGCTATGTTGACCAGGATGCCCGCAATGCGGACGGTGGCAAATTTTACCGGCCGGCCCTCGTACCGCAGCTTGGCAAAGGCCAGGGCCGCCAGGGCGTCAAAGGCAATGATGAAAGCACTCCAGGTAAAATACTCCGGGTGTTCTTTAATGCCAATGAGTGCCGCCAGTTGATCGTTGAATAAAATCAGCAGGGCGGTTAACACAGCGGTGCTGATGATCAAAGAAACCATGGACGTGTTGTACACTTCGGCTTCCTGTTCCTTGGTTTTGGAATAACGGAAATAGGCTGTTTCCAAACCATAGGTGAAAATAATATTGAGAAAAGGAATGACCGCATACACCAGGCTCATGTCGCCATAGGCCACGCCGGAAAGCGTCAGGGTGAGGTAAGGGGTCAGCAGGTAATTGAGAAACCGCGCCGCAATCGAACTGGCCCCGTACCACAAAGTCTGTCCTGCTAATTTTTTAATGCCGCTCAATGGGATATTTGATTTTGTATGACACGAATTTAGAGCACGAATTACAGGATTTTTAGGGAATCACACGAATTTAGGGCACGAATTACACGAATTATTGTTCAAGGATTGAGATGAATTAAAACACGATGCGTTTATAGGTAAAGGATTTTTGTCCAAAGTTGGCAATAATGCCAAGTGGCAGACCCGAGGCCTTTAAATAGTTAATGGTTTGTGCCATAAAGGAATCAACAATAAAAGACCTTGCTTTTACTTCCAAAACAATTTGATTGAAAACGATAAAGTCTGCCGGATACTTATGGCGCAGAATCTTTTCCTAATACTCAATTTTAAATAATTTTTCTCTTTCATAGGAAATGTTATTGTCTTTAAACTCCAATTCTAAAGCTTCCTTGTAAACAGCTTCTTTAAAACCCATTCCCAATTCTCTGTGGACCTCCATGCAAATACCGACAAGCTTATAAGATTCTTCTTTTAAAATAATATCAGCCATATGCCATGTATTAATTCGTGTAATTCGTGCCCTAAATTCGTGTTATCAATTTACTCCCTAAATCGCGGATTATTGATATACGAAGAGTCGCTCAGGGTGCGTAAAAAAGCAATAATATCATTTTCCTGGGCGTCGGTGAGGGAGATGCCGTTGGTGAGCAAAGGATCGAGGGTGGCGCTTTGGTTCACCCCGAAGCGGTAATGCTGGACCATCATCCGCATCACACTATAC
>JAEVYV010000201.1 GCA_023392575.1 Bacteroidota bacterium
TCCCTGTACTCTCTTTACGTTACGATTCCTCAAAACGTTCCGCCGACATTGTCAAACCGCTTTTGCCTGAAAAGTATTGATTGATTTGTCCAAAAACTGTTTATACCAAAACCCCGATGCCTTCACAATTCTTTTTTGCGTTTGATAATCGACATGCACCAAACCAAAGCGGGGGCGATAGCCTTCGGCCCATTCAAAATTGTCGGTAAAGCTCCAGGCAAAATATCCATCCACCTTTACACCCTCCCTTTTGGCCCGCAGCACCTGCTCCAAATACTTTTGAAAAAAGCGAACTCTTTTGCCATCCTGAACCTGCCCCGCTGCTACTTCGTCGTCAAACGCAGCGCCGTTTTCAGTAATAATGATTTTTTTGACCTGCGGATAGCTGTTAAACTTTTTCAGCACGTTGTAAATGCCCGCCGGGTAAATTTCCCAATCCATAGCGGTTCGGGGCACGGCTCTTTTGCTGGCTTTGATCAGCCGGGCATTCACGTAGGGCATCACGGCACTGTAGCCGGCCACCTCACGGGTATAGTTTTGAAGACCGATAAAATCAGCGTCAAACTTCAGCAAACGCTCATCTGTCGGCTGCATGTATTTCTCCAGTTGCTGCAATACTTTTAAGTCATTCCAGGGATAGCCCAAGCCAAGCAGGGGCTCGATGAATAGCCGGTTGATGAGAACGTCTACGCGTTGTGCCGCTTCGAGGGAAAGCTTTGATTGGTCAACCGGATCAACGTGAGAACAGGAAAAGGTTGTGCCGGCCTGCAAGGCACCATCGTATGATTTAATGATTTTGCCACCCAGTGCCTGGCATAATGCGGCATGATGTACGGCAGGCAAAAAATTACTTAGGCCCCTTTTTCCCGGTGCGTGCACACCCAAAAAATAACCGGCTCCGGTAAAAACAACCGGCTCATTCAGAACCATCCAATTCTTTACCCGGTCGCTGAATTTTTGCACACAAAACTGCACGTAGTTTTCAAACCAGCCCAGTATATCGCGGTTGGTCCACCCTCCTTTTTGTTCCAGGGCATAAGGCAAATCCCAATGATACAGGGTAGCCCAGGGTTCAATGCCGCACTCCAGGCAGAAATCAATCAAGCGGTTGTAAAAATCAACGCCCTTGTCGTTTGGTTTTCCCATCCCTTCGGGAAACAGCCGCGACCAGGCAATGGAAAACCGAAAATTTTTGATGTTCAGGTATTGCATCAAAATGAGGTCCTGAATGTAACGGTGGTAAAAATTGCAGGCAACGTTCCCGTTTTGTTTTAAATAAACCTTGTTGCCGGCAGCTGTGAACACATCCCAGATAGAAGCTCCTTTCCCATCTTCGTTGAAAGCACCCTCTGTTTGATAGGCCGAAGAGGAAACGCCCCAGGTAAAATTACCAAAATCATTGGAGTGGAGGTTCATGTCAGGCGTTGGATTGGTAAAAAATTTTTTTCAGCAAAAGGTCCCGGAATTTGGACGGCTTGGTAACAGCGGGTTCCGGCAAATATTTTTTTCTGGCTTCGTCGTAATGCTTTTCAATAATTTCATTCAGGATGTACTCCGTTTCATCCGGAAAATCCAAAACGATTTTTTGATCCCCTTCTATCCACGGTTTCACCTTCTCAAACTGCTTGCGCTTTAGGTTTTTCAGCACCGGAATGCCCAACAGCTTTAACGCCGCTGCATTGCACTGTTGCTCGTACTGGCCCTTCATAGGAACGACCATTAATTTCTTTTTCAGATACAGCACTTCTGCCGGCGTTTGAAAGCCAGCGCCGCACAGTACCCCTTCTGCGGCCGCCATGCTGGCAATGAAGGCGTCGTTGTTCACCGGTTGCACGGAAATGTTTTCCTGCTGATAGCTTTCCTTGCTGTGCTTGGAAAAAACCTCCCACCGCACTTCAGGAAAACAAGAAAGCAGCTTTAAAATTTTTTTGTCGCTATAGGCTGGAAGGTAAACGGTATAGTGTCCCTGGTTGGAAATGGGATGATGGCGAATTTCTTTGCGAATGATTGGTGTCGAAATATTTTTATCGTAGGGCAGAAAATGAAAACCGTACCGGGTACTCACCGGTGCATAGTATTTCAGGACAGCCCTGCCCAACAGATCTTTTTTCTTTGGTTTGGGTGCCCCCTGGCTGATTACGGCCGCCTGATGGCTGAAGCCAATACAGGGTTTGCTGCGGAGATAGCAGGCCCAGGCACTCACGGGCTCAAAGTCGGAAATAATCAGATCGTACTGCTCCACCGGCAGGCTTTGAATTTCACGAAACAGTTGTTTGATCTTACCCCTTTTGTACGTTTCCAGGTAGTCAATGCCGCCATTTTTACCAAATACAAAACAAAGCCCGTGAAACCGGTACTTGATCTCGTACGGAAGGCCCACATCTACCTGTGTACCACTTAACAAAATATCTACCTCGGCTCTTTTTTTAAGCAGGGGCAACACTTCCCGGGCCACAGTGATATGGCCGTTACCCGTTCCCTGTATAGCATATAGAATTTTCATGGCTTAACTTAAACCGCCTTTAAAAGTTCAAACTCCCTGACCATGTTCTGAAATAACTGGCTGGTAGAGAGCTCATCATCGCTTGGCATTTCGTCCGATGGCAGTTCTTCCTGGTGTTGGTAGAGGTTCCACCCTCCCTTTGTGTATTCGAGGGCGGTAAAGTTTTCAATCCAATCACCGGAATTCAAATAGTCGATGCTTCCTGCTGCCGTGGTAATGGTTCGCATTTGGGGCTGGTGAATGTGTCCGCAAACCACATAATGATATCCGTTAGAAATGCCTATTTCTGCCGCCGTTTGCTCAAAATCATGGATGTAGGAAACCGCTTTTTTTACACTGTTCTTGATCTTTTTGGAAAGAGAGATCTTTCCTTTTTTGAACACCCTTTCCGAAATAAAATTCACAAACCGGTTCAGAAGGATCAGCGTATCGTAACCTATGGCGCCAAGTTTTGCCAACCATTTGGAGTGCTTCATGGTCACATCAAACACATCGCCGTGAAAGATCCAGGCTTTTTTGCCCTCTTCCAGTTCCAACAGTAATTTATTGACAATACTGAAGGAGCCCATTTTAAAGCCCTCAAACTTGCGCAAGAGCTCATCGTGATTGCCGGTGACATAATGAACTTTTACACCCTTGGACACCAACTTCATGATGTGCTTGACCACTTTCATGTGGCTCTTGGGCCAGTACCGTTTGCTGAATTGCCAGATATCGATAAAATCCCCGTTCAGGATCAGCATTTTTGGCTTAACGCTTTTCAAATAGCTGAGAAGTTCTTTCGCATGGCAACCATAGGTGCCCAGGTGCACATCGGAAATAACAACAATATCCAGCTTTCTTATTGCCTGATCTTTCATAATAGCAAGATTGGATGAATTGGAAAAAAGTTGAAGCTTTCAGGAGGTGTGACCAGGAAAATGGAACAGGCTCGTATCACGGAACACAAAATACCAGTACCTCCATTACACCAATGTTACCGGAATATTATATAATTGTAAAGCCGGTTCTTCGTTTCCCCAATCGCGTTTACTTTGACCCATGGAACCGGAATTTTTATTTGAGACCCTGCTTTTTTACGACAATTCGCCCTGCTATTACAAAATATACCATTCGGAAGACCTCTATATCGGCGAGCCAACGCCGCATCACTTTTATATGGAAAAAAGTTTTCCCTATTTTCTGGTTCGAAGCGGTGAAGAAGATATACAGGTGGAAGGCACAGACGACCCTAGAATGATTGAACAAATTGTCCTGGAGCTAAAAAGCCATTTGCAAATCAAAGCATAACAACGGAAAATGAGAAACCAAGGATCTTCTACCGGATCCTGCTTTCTTCCATGATCTGCATTAGTTTTATTTCCGACCCGTTCTCGGCATTCACCAGGTCGTAAAGGCTGATCTGGTCCAACACCTGGTCGATGCTGAACTGCACCATCTGCCACAATGAACGGGCAGAGCAATCCACCGAATGGGTGCAGATTTTAGAGGTGCCCGTGTGGGAGGCACAGAAAGAAGTATCAAACAAGCTGCCGCCAAGCGCTTTCAGCACCTTGTTAATATTGATTTCTTTGGCGGGAAGGGCCAATACATAGCCCCCTTTGTTACCGGGGGTGCTGTTGATAAAGCCCGCCATGCGCAAAAAGCGGGTCAGCTTGGCTACATAAGGAATGGTAATGCCTTCGGCTTCGCTAAGCTGTGGGATGCTCATGCCCCCTTCATCCTTACAACGGGCAATGCGGATCAGAACCCGTAAACCATATTCTTCCTGCGCTGATATTTTCATGATATACTTACAATCGTTGAGTTAGAAGATGATCAAGTCTGAGTTAGAGAAATCCCAATTCCAGTTGTGCCGCTTCGGACATCATGCTTTTATCCCACGGCGGATCCCAGGTAACGGCCACGTGTACGTCATTTACTCCTTCTACCTGCCTTACCTTCTGATCCACTTCAACGGGAATGGTTTGTGCGGCCGGACAGCTGGGCGCCGTCAGCGTCATGGTGATCTGCACATTGTTGATCGGCAGAATATCGACCCGGTAAATCAATCCGAGCTCATAAATATTTACAGGTATTTCAGGGTCGTAAATGGTTTGCAGGCATTCGATCACCTGCTCTCTTAATTTGTCTGCGTCCAACATCATCCTGCGTTTTTAAGTTTATATGCCAGCGCATAATTTTTCATTTGCTTGACCATAGACAGCAGCCCGTTGGAACGGGTTTGCGCCAGGTGACTCATCATGCCAATTTCTTTGATAAAATCCAGTTTGGCGTCAATGATCTCGTTGGCATCGTGCCCCGATAAAACACGGATCAACATACTGATCAGCCCCTTCACAATCACCGCATCGCTATCGGCCTTATAAAAAATCCGTCCGTCCTTATAATCGGCCACCAACCAAACGGTTGATTGGCAGCCCCGAACCTTGTTTTCGTCTTTTTTGAATGCATCTTCTAACGCAGGCAGCTTTTTGCCCAGGTCAATGATGTATTCATATTTTTCATCCCAGCTATCAAACAGGGAGAACTCTTCCACTATTTCACTTTCGATCTCTTCTATGGTTTTATACCCATTCATGACAACAACAGTTTAAGGGCCTTATGCAATCCTTCAATCAATGCATCTACTTCTTCTTTGGTATTGTACATGGCAAACGACGCCCGGGTGGTGCCGGGAATGGAATAGCAATCCATCAGCGGCTGGGCACAGTGATGGCCCGTGCGGACGGCAATGCCCCTGTTGTCCAGTAAAATCCCAAGGTCTTGCGGATGCACTTTGTCTATGATAAAAGAAATGACACTGATCTTTTGCCTTGCCTTTCCAATGATCGTCAGGCCGGGGAGTTGCTCCAGTTCAGCGGTGGCATACGCCAGCAATTCATTTTCGTGTTGACGAATTTTTTCTTTTCCGATTTCCCTGGTGAAATCCAAAGCAGCTTTAAAAGCAATGGTATCGGCAATATTGGGGGTACCGGCCTCGTATTTATAAGGCAGGTCGTTGTAGGTAACTTTTTCAAAGCTGACTTCTTTGATCATTTCGCCCCCACCCTGGTACACCGGCATTGTTTCCAGCAACGGTGCTTTGCCGTACAACACCCCTACGCCGGTTGGGCCGTAAACCTTGTGAGAAGAAAAAGCAAAAAAATCACAATCCAAATCCTGAACATCGATATCCAGGTGTACGCTGGACTGGGCGCCGTCAATTAAAACAACAGCCCCGTATTGGTGCGCCAACTGAATGATTTGCTTCACCGGGTTGATGGTACCCAGTGCGTTGGACACATGGTTGACCGCAACCAGTTTTGTTTTATCGGTCAATAATTTTTCAAATTCGTCCAGCAGCAACTCACCATTTTCGTTAATGGGAATTACTTTAAGCACCGCACCTTTTTGCTGGCAGAGAACATACCAGGGAACAATATTGGAATGATGCTCCATGTTGGAAACAATGATCTCGTCTCCGGCCTGGATGTTTTGCCGGCCCCAGGTTTGGGCCACCAGGTTAATGCTTTCGGTGGTGCCCCTGGTAAAGATGATCTGTTCCCTTGAAGGAGCGTTGATGAACTGCTGCACGGCATCCCGCGTACTTTCGTAGGCAGCGGTAGCTTCTTCGGCCAGCGTGTGAATGCCGCGATGGATGTTCGCATTGTAATGGGTATAATAATTTACCAGCGCATCAATGACTGCCTGCGGCTTTTGGGTGGTGGCCGCATTATCAAAATACACAAGGGGCTTCCCCTTTACCTCGCGGGTCAACAACGGGAAGTGGCTGCGAACAACATCCACATCAAATGCCTTCTCTATACCTACTGCTTCCTTCATTTATCATTGTTTTGCTTAACCGTTTGCGTTGCTGAATTCCAGCCGTTCGGAGATCAGCTGGTTCACGTAATCGCGAATCGGTTGCAGCTTTATGTGTTCTAAAATATCAATGGCAAAGGCGTGCACCAACAGGGACCGGGCTGCCTTTTCACCAATGCCTCTCGACTGCAAATAAAACAGGGCTTCTTCATCCAATTGCCCAACGGTGCAACCGTGCGAACACTTTACATCATCCGCAAAAATTTCCAGTTGGGGCTTGGTATTAATGGTTGCCTCGTCGGACAGCAGGATGTTTTTATTCGACTGGAAGGCATTGGTTTTTTGCGCATCCTGCTGTACATAAATCTTTCCGTTGAACACCGCCGTGGCCGTATCGTCGATCACGCCTTTATACAATTCGTTGCTCAGGCAGTTGGGTTTTATATTATCTACAACCGTGTGGTTGTCCACATGCGTCCCGCCTTTCAAAAAATACAAACCATGCAGGTTGGTTTCGCAATTTGCGGCTTCCAGGGCCATATTCAGGTTGTTGCGCACAATGCTTCCGTTCAGTGAAATGTTAACGGTGTGCACATGGCTTTTGCCTAATTGGCGGAAATGCGTTGTGTTCACCTGGCTGCTGTGGGCGGCATCGTTTTGGATTTTGTAGAATTCCACCATGGCATCTTTCTCCACAATGATTTCCGTTACTTCGTTAACAAAGCTCTCGGACAAGCCCATGGTCGCATAAGTTTCTACAAACTCCACCTGTGCGTTCTCGGCAATGTGTATCAGTGTGCGGGGCTGCGAAAGGATGGGCGCCGTACGGGCGTCACTGATCTGGTAGATGTAGATTGGATGTTCGGCCGCCTTTCCCCTTCCAATGTGGATAAACACCCCTTCTTGCAAAAACGCTGTATTCAGGGCGTGAATGCCATCCTTGATGTATTTGCTGCTGTGGCCCAGGTGTTGCGCAACAATGTCTTTGTACTCGTTGTTGGCCGCTTCTTCCAAAGGCTGCACGACAAGAACCGAAGAACGAATAGTGGAAAGGCCGGCAGAAAACAAACCGTTTACAAAAACCAGCTCGGTGGCCTGCTCATGGTCGGGCAGGCGAAAAGCGTCCAGGTCGCTGGCGGTAACAGTGGTAGCAACGGTTGCCGGGTTAAAATTATATTCCTTATTGAACAAGCCACTAATGCGGGTGTACTTCCACTCTTCGTTGCGCACCGTGGGAACGCCCATTTTGTTAAAGGCGCTGAATGCCTTTTGCTCAATAGGCGTTAGTACACTGTTGCCGTTATTGGACTGTAGTTGCTGATATTTTTCTTTGATGGTTTCAATCATCTTCTTTCCATATTGTTCGTGGGCCAAGGCGATCAGGCTTCTTGCGCCACTTCATTTTTAATAAAATCGTATCCTCTTTCTTCCAGTTCCAAGGCCAGTTCTTTGGTGCCGGATTTGACAATTCGTCCGTTGTACAACACGTGCACAAAATCGGGAACGATGTAATCCAGCAAACGCTGGTAGTGGGTAACCAAAAGAACCGCATTGTCTTTATGGCGTAGTTTGTTCACGCCATTGGCCACAATGCGGATGGCATCAATATCCAAACCCGAATCCGTTTCGTCCAGGATCGCCAGTTTGGGTTGCAGCATGGCCATTTGGAAAATCTCGTTCCGTTTTTTCTCCCCACCCGAAAAGCCCTCGTTTAAAGAACGGCTTAACAGCGACTGGTCAATTTCCATCAGGGCCATTTTTTCCTTCATCAGTTTTAAAAACTGCACGGCATCCAGGGGCTCTTCGCCACGGTACTTGCGGATTTCGTTCACAGCCGTTTTGATAAAGTTGGTCGTGGTCAACCCCGGAATTTCAACCGGGTACTGAAAGCCCAGAAAAATGCCCTCACCGGCTCTTTGCTCCGGAGACAGCTCCAAAAGGTCTTTCCCCAAAAATTCCACTGAGCCTTCCGACACTTCGTAATCCGAACGTCCGGCCAGTACGGAAGCCAAAGTACTCTTGCCCGAACCGTTGGGTCCCATAATGGCGTGAACTTCTCCGGCCTTTATATCAAGGTTGATACCATTTAAAATTTCTCTTCCTTCAATGCCCGCATGTAAATTCTTTATCGTCAACATGTGTATTGCTATTTATTACTGATTGTTTATGTTTTGTTTCCCTTTTCCCTTAAAGCCTTAACCCACGCTGCCCTCCAGGCTGATGGCCAGAAGCTTTTGGGCTTCTACGGCAAACTCCATGGGCAGGTGTGCCATTACTTCTTTGGCAAAGCCGTTCACGATCAGCGCCACCGCCGTTTCGGTATCAATACCTCTTTGGTTGCAATAGAAGATCTGGTCTTCGCCAATTTTAGAAGTTGTGGCTTCGTGTTCCACCACTCCGGTTTTGTTTTTTACCTCGATGTAGGGAAAGGTATGCGCCCCGCATTTGTCGCCCAGCAGCAACGAGTCGCACTGCGAGAAATTACGGGCATGGCTGGCGTTTTTGCCCACATGCACCAGGCCCCGGTAACTGTTGTTGCTGAAGCCGGCGGAAATCCCCTTGGACACGATGCGGCTGCGGGTGTTTTTTCCAAGATGCATCATCTTGGTTCCAGTATCGGCCTGCTGGTAATTATTGGTAACGGCAACGGAGTAAAACTCACCTACCGAATGATCGCCTTTTAAAATAACGCTGGGGTATTTCCAGGTGATGGCGGAGCCCGTTTCCACCTGGGTCCACGAAATTTTGGAATGGACACCTTTACAAATGCCTCGCTTGGTTACAAAATTGTAAATCCCTCCATTGCCTTCCTTATCACCGGGATACCAGTTTTGCACCGTTGAATATTTGATCTCGGCATTATCCATGGCAATCAGCTCCACTACGGCGGCGTGCAATTGATTTTCATCCCGCATGGGGGCCGTACATCCTTCCAAATAGCTTACATAGCTTCCTTCCTCTGCCACAATCAGCGTCCGCTCAAACTGACCGGTATTTTCGGCGTTGATGCGGAAGTAAGTAGACAATTCCATAGGGCAGCGAACGCCTTTGGGAATATAACAGAATGAACCATCGCTAAAAACAGCCGAGTTCAGTGCAGAAAAATAATTATCGGTAATGGGGACAACGGTGCTTAAATATTTTCTAACTAAGTCGGGATGCTCTTGGATCGCCTCGCTCATTGAGCAAAAAATGATCCCCAACTCTCCCAGTTGTTCTTTAAAAGAAGTACCAATCGAAACACTGTCAATCACTGCATCCACCGCTACCCCGGTCAGGCGTTTTTGTTCTTCCAGAGAAATGCCCAGCTTTTCAAACGTTCTTCTCAATTCCGGATCCACCTCGTCCAGGTTTTTGGGATTAATTTTTTGCTTGGGTGCAGAATAATAAATGATGTCCTGAAAATTGATTGGAGGATAATGAATATTTGCCCAGGCAGGCTCTTCCATTTTTTGCCACTGACGAAAGGCTTTTAAACGCCACTCCAGCATCCACTCAGGCTCATTTTTCTTAGCCGAAATAAAACGAACAATATCTTCGTTCAACCCTTTGGGCGCCTCATCGGCCTCCAAATTGGAAACAAAGCCATATTTGTATTCGCTGAGTACGGTTTGTTCTATGGTAGTAAGCTCATCACTCATATCAATCAATTATTGAACTCTTGTAAAAACGCAAAGTTACAAATCAATTTGTACAAAAAAGTATAAATAACCTTTTAAAATATAGATAACATCATGACTACCTGAAAATACAAACAGGGGGTTATGGTTAAATCTAAATTTCAGCCTTTCTTTGGGGCATTTTCGTTAACGCTTTACTAATGAATTGGATCATATTAATTATTGCCGGGCTTTTTGAAATTGGATTTACTACCTGTTTGGCCAAAGCAAAGGAAACCTCAGGCGCTACCTCCACGGCCTGGATTGCCGGATTTTTTGTAAGCCTTTCCTTGAGCATGTATCTATTATACCGGGCCACCCAAACCCTGCCCATGGGAACGGCCTATGCCGTTTGGACCGGAATTGGCGCTGTAGGCACAGCCATAATCGGCATTTTGTTCTTTAAGGAACCGGCTGATTTCTGGCGCTTGTTTTTCATTACCACTTTGATTGGCTCCATCGTCGGACTAAAGTTTGTCTCGCATTAGTACCCTTATATTAAAACACCTTAAAAAGAACTTGTATACTGTCGATCAGAAGAATGGGTCCTAAGGAGTGCTTTTGATTATTTATTGAAATAATCCTTCAATGGATAAATACCTTTCACCGGTATCGTAATTAAAGGTGAGGACTATGGCCTCTTTGGGGATCTCGGGCAGTTTTTTAACCACGGCCGCCACCGCAGCACCTGTAGAAATACCCGCCAAAATGCCTTCTTCCTTTGCCAGGCGCTGGGTATAGGCAAAGGCTTCATCCTTCCCCACAGTGATCACGCCATCCAAAGCAGCCATATTTAAGATAGAAGGAATAAAACCTGCTCCCAGTCCCTGCAAAGGATGCGGTGACGGGGCTCCGCCACTCAGCACCGGGGAAAGTTCCGGCTCCACGGCAAACACCTTCAGGTTGGGAAACTTTGGTTTGACCACTTCAGCAATGGCTGTGATGTGCCCGCCCGTTCCCACGCCGGTTATGACATAGTCCAACCCATCGCTAAAATCATTGATGATCTCCTGCGCCGTGGTTTTTCGATGGATCTCGGTATTGGCCTCGTTGTCGAACTGCTGCGGAATCCAGGCATGGGCCGTGGTTTTCGCCAGCTCGCTGGCCTTTTCGATCGCTCCTTTCATG
>JAEVYV010000225.1 GCA_023392575.1 Bacteroidota bacterium
GGCTTGGTGATGTAATCGTAAGCGCCCATCTTCATTACTTCCACCGCTATTTTTATATCGCTATAACCCGTAATGATGATCACGGGCACATGGGGGTATTTTTCTTTTATTTTTCCCAGCAGAACATTGCCTTCCATGTCTTCCAGACGAAAATCGCACATGACCAGCGAAGGCTCAACGGTTTCCAACAATTCCAGAGCTTTTTTCCCACTATACGATTCCAGCACCTCGTAGCCATGACGGGTAAGAAAACGTTTTAGCAAAAGGCACATATCCCTATCATCATCAATAATTAAAATAGTCTGCATCTTGGTTTTTTGTTTTATGGTTCGAAATTAAAAGTAACGAATTTAAGCCCACAAACCCCGCACATGGGATACGGGAATTTGCAGCTGCTCCCTGTATTTGGCTACCGTGCGCCGGGCCACCGAAAACCCTTTTTGGGAAAGAATTTTCACCAATTGCTGATCGGTGTAAGGATTGTGTTTGTCTTCGGCTTCAATCACTTCTTCAATGGCTGATTGAATGACTTTATTACTAATGACCTGCCCTGTTTGATTGGCAATTCCTTCGGTAAACAGATCTTTTAAAAGCAACAGGCCAAAGGGGGTTTCTGCATATTTGTTACAGGTAATGCGGGAAACTGTAGAAATATCTACACCAACCATCTCGGCTATATTTTTCAGGATCATGGGCTTCAGCAGGTTGATGTCGCCGGTCATAAAATAATCGTGCTGCAACTCCACTATGGCCCGCATAATTTTGAGCATGGTGCTTTCTCTTTGCTGCACCGCATGGATAAACCATTGCGCGGACTGCAGTTTGTTTTTAATGTATTGAACAGCCGATTTATCGGTGGTCACCTTGGCATTGTTCTCCGCCATTTCTTTCCACGAAGAATTGATGTTCAGGCTTTCGGAACGCTGGCGGAACAACTGCACCTCAATGGCGTCGCCGTTGCGGGTCACGATAAAATCAGGAACAATATTTTGATTTACTCCTTCCTGCAATTCACAGACCGGCCTCATCTTTAAACTGGCAATTAGCCGGAGCACAATTTTGAGTTCTTCTTCGTCAATCAAAAGATGTGCTTTGATCTTATCCATATTTCGGTTGTGCAGGTCATTAAAATGCTCTTCCAGCAATTTAATGGCGGTTCGCACATCGGGTCGTTTCCGGTTCATGCGGTACAACTGAATCAGCAGGCACTCCTTAATGCTTCGGGCCCCCACCCCTACCGGTTCCAGTTGTTGGATTTGCAACAAAATCCCCTGTATTTCCTCCACCTCCACCCAGCGGTTGTGTTTAAACGAAATGTCTTCCGCCAGGTCTTCCAGGTTTTGCTCCATCAAGCCACAATCGTTTAAAGAATCAATGATAAACTCGGCCAGCTCAATTTCCCGGGCCTCTTCGGTGGTGAGCTTGTATTGATCCTTGACATAACTGCGGTAATCAAAACTGTTGGTTATGGGCCGTTCGGGCAATTTATCATTGTGCAGGTAGCAGCCGTATTCAAACTTATAGTCCGGTATGTCATCGTATCCGTATTCCTCCCAGTCCTGATAATCCTGAACCGAATCTTTGTTAAACTTGTCTACAACCGGTTCAAACTCGTTTTTTTGGTCTTCCAGCAGCGGATTGTCTTCTATTTCCTGCAGGATACGCTGCTCCAGTTCAAGAGTATTCAAGTGGAAAAAATTGAGCAATTGAATTTGTTGGGGCAAAATTTTCAATCGCTGTTTTTGGGCTAAGTGCTGGTTGATCATGGTGCTTTTTTTGGCGTAGTGTTTATAGGACAAGTCTGACACCAAAAAGAACTTTTCTGAAAAAGAGTTGTCAGACGTTGATTCTCAATAATTTAGAGCGAAATCAGACAAAGCAGGGCAGATATTTTCTTCAACCATATGAAGTTCTTTTCGGGCAACTGAGGAGTTTTTTCCTCAAAGAGTCCTTATGTTTTTATTCTGAAGAGCTTGCTTAAACAAAAACGCAGCTATAATAGCTGCGCTCTATGGTTTAGGGTGAACTGGTGTTTTTATAATAATTCAGAATTGGGTCTGAACCGGTATTCAAAAAAAGAAGGCACGGGGTACCGTTCCCCCCTGGGTGAGGAAGAAGGATCGGAAAGCCTTCTTTCCACAATCGGCTGTCTTCCGGATGGCATCGTTGGCTTACCCAAATGAACCGCCTGGCTGGGGGCCGAAAAGTTTTTTACAGTCATTGTGTTTTGCATAGTAGTCATATTTATCGGTGTGCGCCGGGCACACTTTGGGGTTGCTTTACATAAGTAAAAAATGTACCAGTTTGTTTTTCCGGTATTCTCAACTTTGGCTGCCGCACCGCAGAGCATTTTAGTAGAACATTTTCCTCAAATCCCTGCTTTTTTCGTTCAGCAAAAAAAACTGCGGAAGAGCAGATTTGGTACAATTCTTTAAGCTGTTTATTATGAAAATTTATTAACCAACAAAAATCTTTAGCTATGTTACGCTGGACAATCATCTTTTTAGTGATCGCTATTATAGCAGCCATTTTTGGGTTTGGAGGAATAGCCGCCGGAGCTGCTTCTATTGCAAAAATTCTGTTCTATATTTTCCTGGTGCTCTTTGTCCTTTCTTTAATAGCCGGAGGCTTTAGAAGGGTAGACTAAGAAGCACTTCTTCTTTTAGGCAGGTGCAGTGTTTGGCTGCACCTTTTTTGTGCTCTTTCAAGCCAAACCATCCATGCAAAACTTCGCAACTGGACGAAAGCAAAGGGCAACACGCAATTTCCTGTTATAAAAAATGTCCCGCCGAAACGGGACATTTTTAACCTAACCCTCCGATGACAAATCGTCTGCATCGCCCTGGTATTCATTCGTCACATCCACCTCGTAAAGCCACGCCAGGACTAACTTCCATTCACCATAAAATACAAATCTGCCTTTTTTCTCTGCGTTCATCTAAATGCTGTCATCATTTGCATCTGCCTCACGTGTATTTGCAGCCGTTGGCCACGGCGCATTGTCTGTGCTGCCGGCCTGATGCCGGTTTGCAATTACCTTTTCGTCGGAGCGGCTATCCGTAGGTGATGAATTTTCCAGTGAATCATCGTCGCCGATTTTTCTTGGTGTTGCATCGGCAGGAGCCTGCCCCTGTCGCGGGTGCTCCTGAGTAGGCCCCGGGCCGCGTTGGTTCATGTCTCTGTTCATAACGGTAATCGTCTGGTATCAGGTTAATCCAAATAAAAACTATACCTGTTTTTACCCGGCGGTAAAAACAGGCAGGTAAAGAAAGAATTTCCTCACATTTCTGCTTTAAGGGAAGATCTTCTACAGCGCTATGGCAGCGGATTGGTCAAGAGGCTTGTTGTTCTGCGGGTTGCTGATCGGGCTTGGGCCGGAGCCGGGCGAAAAAGTTATTGATCTTTTCCATAATCCGGGCCTTGTGTCTTTCGGAGATAATGTGCGATGAATAGTTTTTAATAAGGTAAGGAACAAGGATTTTGGTAAAC
>JAEVYV010000234.1 GCA_023392575.1 Bacteroidota bacterium
GTCATCACCCATGCGCACAGCGATCATGCCCGCTGGGGAAGCCGGTTTTATTTATGTCACCACGATACAAAACCTTTGCTGCAGCAGCGCCTGGGCAACAACTTTTACCAAAGCCTGGGCTGGAACGACCCCGTTTATTTTAACGGTGTTCGCCTTACGCTTTTTCCGGCCGGTCATATCATTGGGTCTTCGCAAATCCGCATTGAAGACAACGGAGAAATTTGGGTGGTGAGCGGGGACTACAAGTTGGAAAACGATGGTTTGAGCGGACAGTTTGAGCCCGTTCAATGCCACAACTTCATTACCGAATCCACGTTTGGGTTACCGATTTACAACTGGAAGCCGCAGCAGGAAATTTATACGGACATACAAAACTGGATCCGGAAAAACCAGGCTTCGGGAAAAGCCTCCGTACTAATTGCCTACAGTTTGGGCAAGGCACAAAGATTGCTGCTGCCCATAGCGGAAGGCGCCCCTAAATTTTTTGTTCACGGTGCGGTGAACAACATTCACACGGCCCTGGTAAATGCCGGATGGAAATTGCCCAAGGTGGAAAAGGTTGGCCCGGACACACCAAAGCAAGACCTGAAAGGCGCCGTGGTCATTGCCCCCTCCAGCGCCGAGGGATCGCCCTGGCTGCGGCGGTTTGCGCCGTACGAACTGGGCATTTGCAGCGGATGGATGCAGGTGCGTGGCCATGTGCGCCGCAAAAATGCCGATGCCGGTTTTGCCCTGAGCGACCATGCCGATTGGAATGGGCTGCTCACGGCCTGCAAGGCCACCGAAGCAGAATGCATTTATGTGACCCATGGCTTTCAATCGGTGTTTGCCCGCTACCTGAACGAACAGGGATTTCAGGCAAAAGAGGTAAGAACGGAGTATGGCGACGATGAAGTGTCGGAAGATAGAGATGTAGCGGGTTGAAAAGGGTGGTTGGCATGTATGGAGCTGTGTTATCACGAGGCAGTTTCTTCGCCGGCATGACGAGTGAAAACAGGCTCACTAGCAATCCTGTCGGTGAGCGGAGGTCACAACAGAAGTTCCATCAGGGCGCAAAGGTTGCCAACAAAACAAACGGCGTACTCTATCCTAAAAACAAATAGCAAAACCAACAACCAACACGAATCCCTAAACACCTAAACGCTAAACAAATCCCGATGCGTCAGTTTGCAGAACTTGTCATGCAATTGGGCAGCCATACCAAAACCAACGCCAAGTTGGATGCATTAGTACGTTATTTTTTGCAGGCAGCGGACAAAGACAAGGTTTGGGTGGTTGCCCTCTTTAGCGGACGAAGACCTAAAAGAGCCGTAAACACCACGCAACTGGCCACCTATGCCGTTGAAGAGATCCACCTTCCCTTTTGGCTTTTTGAAGAATCCTATCACACCGTTGGCGACCTGGCTGAAACCATCGCCCTGCTGCTTCCTGAAAAAAAGAATGCCGGCAAAAACGCCCAGCCCCTTCATTTCTACATGGAACAATTGAAAACCATTGAAAAGCAAAGCGAAGAAGTCCGCAGGCAATTCATTACTGATTCGTGGCAGGACATGAATGATGCCGAACGTTTTGTGTTCAACAAACTCATTACCGGCGGGTTCCGCATTGGCGTATCCCAAAAGATGATGGTGAATGCCTTAGCCAAAACAGTGCGCCTCGAGCCTTCAGTAATTGCCCACCGCATCAGCGGCGTCTGGGACCCTTCGGTCATTTCGTTTACAGAACTGTTGAGCGAACACCCGACACGCACCGACTGGTCAAAGCCCTATCCGTTCTATTTGGCTTACGCTATTGAAGGAGACGTGCACGAACTGGGTGAGCCGGGTCAATGGCAGGCCGAATGGAAGTGGGACGGCATCCGCGGCCAGATCATCAAACGCAACAACGAATTATTTGTATGGAGCCGCGGCGAAGAATTGATGACGGAAAAATTTCCCGAATACCATTCGCTGCAAGCGGCCCTGCCCGACGGCATTGCCATTGACGGAGAGATCATCCCCAGCATCAATCAAAAACCCCTGCCCTTTGCCTTGCTGCAAACCCGAATTGGAAGAAAAAACGTCACCAAAAAACAATTGCAGGAAGCCCCCGTTGCCTTTTTTGCCTACGATCTTCTGGAATATAACGGAGAGGACTGGCGCGGCAAAACCTTGGAAGAGCGCCGGTCGCAACTGGAAGAAATTGTAATCACGCTGAATCACCCCTCACTGGTGCTTTCTCCGGTGGTTCCCTTCAGCAACTGGGAAGAACTGGCAAAGCTCCGGAACTCGTCCCGGGAGTGGGGCGCCGAAGGTTTTATGCTCAAGAAAAAAACCTCAACCTACCAGGTGGGCCGAAAACGGGGCGACTGGTGGAAATGGAAGATCGACCCTTTAACCATTGACGCGGTAATGATCTATGCGCAAAAAGGCGCCGGCAGAAGAAGCAATCTGTACACCGATTACACCTTTGCGGTAAAAGACGGAGATAAATTAATTCCCTTTACCAAAGCCTACTCCGGACTAACCGATAAAGAATTTACCCAGGTGGACGCCTTCGTCAAAAAAAATTCGCTGGAGAAGTTTGGTCCGGTGAGAACGGTAAAACCTGAGCTGGTTTTTGAAATTGCCTTTGAAGGCATTGCGGCCAGCAACCGGCACAAAAGCGGGGTGGCGCTTCGCTTTCCCCGCATCAGCCGCTGGAGAACAGATAAAAAGCCCGATGAGATCAACACCCTTGCGGATTTAAAAAAAATGCTGGACCTGTATGGAAAATAATTAAAACCCATAAAATAAGTTTCCTAAAAACTTGCCTCTGATTGTAGATGCAAAACGGATTGTTTCTAAGATGCACTCTCTCCAGTGCTGAGATTGTTACAAGCCTGTTAACTCCTTTGCGGTCATACAATTTCGGGCATCCTGTTTGAGTTTTATTTACAAATAAATAAGCATTATGAAGAGAATGATCGGATTTGCTATGCTGGCAGTAACCGGCCTTGCCGCATTCAGCAGTTGTTCCAAAGACCCTCTGAAGAACATGACGCAGGAGGAAAGCCGGATTTACATCACCAACCGGGACAGCAGCGTCAATTTTGCCTCCTACAAAACCTATAGTATTGTTGACTCGGTATTGGTTATTGAAAACAACAATCTTACGGGCAAGGCCACCTCATCCTGGGACTTGCAAATACTCTCAGCTGTACGCAGCGCCATGGAGGCCCGGGGGTATAAAAGAGTAACCCACACGCAATCGCCGGACATCGGCATCAACGTAAGCCGTTTGTACAACACCACAACCCACCTGGTGAACCTGTCGGATTACTGGGGAGGCTATGGCGGTTTTTATGATCCCTATTATTGGGGCTATGGCGGCTACGGGTACAATTTCCCGTTCTACGGCGTTTACGAAAGCACGGAAGGGGCGGTTTCCATTGACATGCTTGACCTTAAAAACGCCCCAGCCAACGGGGCCATTAAAGGCATTTGGAACGGCCTGATCCGCGGCTCGGGAATTTTTAACAGCGCCGCTGCCCAAAGCGAGGTGGACGCCTTGTTTGCCCAATCCCCCTACATAAAAACGGTACAATAAAATCGACAGACATGAAACGCATTCAAATAACCATTCTTTTTTTATCAATTACCTTTTCTTTTTCAACGCTTCAGGCACAGCAGGGCAAAACCCAACTCGGTCTTCATTATTCGGTGGGTCTGCCCATGGGCTCTTTTAAAGACAATCTTTCCGAATCATCTTTCCGGGGTTTTCAGGCCGAGGTTTTGTACGGCATCACGGACCGCTTGTCCATTGGCTTGGGTACGGGCTATCAGGATTTTTACCAAAAAAATCCGCGTCAGTTATACAAGCTTACCGATGGAAGCGATATATCGGCGGTATTGACACATTCCATTCAAACCATTCCGCTGCTGGCCCAGGCCAAATACCAGTTTGTGCCGGGAGCTGCCGTACAGCCTTATGTGGCTTTGGGTGTGGGTGGTAACCTGGTCTCGTTTAACGAACTGCTTGGCCAGTTTGGCGGGATGGATACCAAGTTTAGGTTTGCAGCAAGACCGGAAGCCGGTGTGTATATTCCGTTTCGCAAAATGGGCGAGTCGGGGGTGGTGCTGGGGGCTTCGTACCACATCATGCCCTTCAACCAAAGCAGTTTCAGCAACCTGAACTTCCTGGGTCTGCATGCGGGTGTTCGCTTGCCCTTGCGGAAATAAATCCTTGTTTTTTTGAACTTTATGCCGTTGGCCCGGCCGGGCCAACTTTTCATTAGCTTTTTGCCCTTGCAATGTAGAGAACAGCTAGAGCATTTTGGCAACGAACAACCCCTCCCATTTTCCTGAGGCAAATTAAGGAATGTACTTCCCTGTGTGTTCCGCATCGCCAACCGCATCATACATTTGATGGGAACAAGGATTGCTCTTCATCAGGGCTTTGGTTATTTAAAACCACACCGTGTGGCAACAGCACTAAAAAACACTACAGGCTATCAAATCATCCAGCAATGGCTGGCGACCAAAGGTTATCAACCCTTTGCCTATCAGGAAGAGAGCTGGCAGCACATCATCAACGGCAAAAGCGGTTTGGTCAATGCGCCAACCGGTACCGGAAAAACGTTTTCTGTCTTTTTGGGTAGCCTGATTCAATTCATCAACAGCCATCCCAAAAATTACCAAACCAAATCCCGAAATGGCTTGCAATTAATCTGGATCACGCCGCTTCGGGCTCTGGCAAAAGATATTGGACGGGCTATGGAAGAAGTGATTGCGGAGCTGGGGCTGCAATGGACGGTCGGCATCCGCAATGGAGATACCTCGCTTGCCGAAAGGCAAAAACAAAAACGGCTGATGCCGGAAGTACTGATCATCACTCCAGAAAGCCTTCATTTGCTGCTGGCGCAAAAACACTATTCGGAGGTTTTTCAAAACCTGCACCTGCTGGCTGTGGACGAATGGCATGAGCTTATAGGCAGCAAGCGGGGCGTACAGGTAGAGCTGGCCTTAAGCCGGATCATTGGTGTGCGCAAAGCATGCGAACCAGAAGGAGAAATGCCCAACCTTTCCATTTGGGGGATTTCGGCTACGATTGGAAACCTGGATCAGGCCATGGAGGTTTTATTGGCTCCGCTGCAATTAACGGGACAAAGCAAAACCGACAGCGTTATTGTCCGGGCACAGCTAAACAAGTCCATAGAAATCGAATCCATTCTTCCTGACGAAATAGAAAAATATCCCTGGGCCGGTCATCTGGGCATCAAGCTGGCGCATAAAGTATTGCCGATCCTGGCCCAAAGCAAAACCACCCTGATTTTTATCAATACCCGGGGCATGAGTGAGC
>JAEVYV010000303.1 GCA_023392575.1 Bacteroidota bacterium
AGCACATACTCTTGGAAAACGAAAACCTGGTAGCAATCAACAAGCCTTCGGGTTTGCTGACGATCCCGGACCGGGAAGGGAAAGAGGTTTCCTTAAAGCAATTACTCAAAAACAAATACGGCGACATTTTTACCGTGCACCGCCTGGACAAAGACACCAGCGGCATTGTGGTGTTTGCCCGCAACGAATCCTGGCACAAATTCCTGTCGCAACAATTTGAAGCCCGGGAAACAAAAAAAATCTACAATGGCCTGGTGTTGGGTTCTCCCTTTGAAAGATCCGGCGAGATCAACGAACCCATTGCCGAACACCCGGTAAAGCGGGGGCTGATGACCGTGTACAAAAAAGGAAAGGAAAGCATCACCGAATACGAAGTGCTGCAAAAGTTCAAATTGTTTTCGTGGCTGCGCTTTCGCATTCTTACCGGCCGCACCCATCAGATACGGGTGCACATGAAATTTATGGGTCATCCCATTGTCTGCGATGAATTGTATGGCGATGGAAAGCCCGTGTTTATTTCGCAGATCAAAAGCCGGTATAAACTTTCAAAAGACACAGAAGAGGAACGGCCGTTGTTGAACCGTTTGGCCCTGCACGCGGCTCAATTAAGCTTTAAAGGAATAAAGGGTGAAGACTATCAGCTCGAAGCGCCGCTGCCCAAAGATTTAAAAGCAACGCTCAACCAATTGAGCAAACAAAACAAAAAATAATCCCCTGCTGAAGGCAAGGGATCAAATCGTTTTCTTTTATTCATTAATTACTCTCGTCGGGAACAGGTGTATATCGCAAATAGGGCTTTACCACCCGAACGCCCTTGGGGAATTTTTTAATGGCGTCTTCGGTAGAAACAGCCGGCACCACAATGGCGTCTTCGCCCCGCTCCCAGTTGGCAGGCGTGGCCAGGCTGTGCTTGGAGGTCAGCTGCAAAGAGTCAATCACCCGCAGCACTTCGTGAAAGTTTCTTCCGGTAGAGGCAGGATAGGTAATGGTTAGCTTGATGGTTTTATCGGGGCCAATTACAAATAAGGAACGCACGGTAGCGGTAGCCGAGGCGTTGGGATGGATCATGTCGTACAAGGTGGCCACCTGCCGGTCCTCGTCGGCGATGATGGGAAAATCAACGTTGCAGTTTTGTGTTTCATTGATGTCGTTTATCCAGCCAAAATGTTTATCCAGGGGATCAACACTCACTGCCAGAACCTTGACATTGCGTTTGGCAAATTCTTCTTTCAACAAAGCCGTTCTGCCCAGCTCGGTCGTACAAACAGGTGTGTAATCAGCCGGGTGCGAAAACAAAATGCCCCAGCTATCGCCCAGGAATTCGTAAAAATCAATGTCGCCGGCAGTGGTTTTTGCCTTGAAGTTGGGAGCCATGTCGCCAAGACGTAAACTCATAAAAAAACGTTTTTGGGTTAAAAAATAAGGTTACTCTGTTATCTTGATCTCATAGTCAATACGGGAATTTTTTTTCAACATAGCAGCAACCCCGCAGTATTTATCCAGGGAAAGATCAATGGCCTTTTTTACCTTCTCTCGGTTTTCTTCGCCCGTTTTAATACGGTAGGTCAACTTAATGAATTGAAACACCCGGGGGTGTTCGGTTGTTTGTTCGGCTTCGGCATCAATTTGCAGATCGGCAAACGGCACCCGCATTTTTTCCAGAATTTCCACCACGTCCACTCCGCTGCATCCGGCCAGTCCGCTTAACAATAAAGCCTTGGGGCTAAATCCGGCTTTTGCATCAATTTCTATTCGGGCATTGTTCTGAAGGCTTTCAAAAGCCTGACCGGTTTTCCAGATTGTGGTTGTTTTCATTTTGAATTACACGAAATATTACAAATTACACGAATTTACTATTGGGGTGATTAGCTTTTACTGATGTTTATCATGTACTAATACGAAACGGTTATCCAGATAGCCGATGGTCGTCGACAGATGACAGAAGGGAAAAAGGCGGCGGCTGTCTCACCTCTGCCGTCTCACGTTTCACGACATATTTCCTTGACAGCGGTTTAGTATCAGCGTCCGCTCTCTTCCAAATCCTTCAAACTATGTTTTTCGTTTTGCAGCGCATTCGCCAAGGTCCATTCTACACGTCTTTTAAAACTGTGCTGCCGCACCGGACAATCTTCTTTATTGCAGATGTGGCATTGAAAATCCAAACAGCCATCGCAATGCACAAAGAACTCCAGCGATTCGCCAAAGGTACTGCGGATGAGCTTTCCCAGTTCATCGATCTCGGCATGGGCTTGATGAACATTTAAATACCAGGGAACCGTCAAATGGCAGTCCACATGCAACACATTCCCGTATTTAATCACCCGCAAATTGTGCAGGTCAATCCAATTATTTCGGCGGTTGTTTTCTAAAACGCTGACCATTTTCTTCAACAGTTTCATGTCTGCCTCGTCCATAATACCGGCCAGGGACTCCCGAACAATTTTGTATCCGGTAAACACAATAAACACCCCAAACCCAATGGCCACCACTCCATCGATCCATAAATAATGGGTAAGCGAAATCAGGATCAAACCCAGGATGATGGCAATTGTGGAGTACGTGTCGGTTTGCAAATGCCGGCCGCTGGCCATAAGGGCCACCGAGTTGTTCTTTTTTCCCTGCCGCAGGGAAACATAGCCCAGCAGCCAGTTGACAACGGCTGTACCGGCAATCAAATAAATGCCCACATCGAGCTGATGGAGCGGTACCGGTTCAATGAAATTTTTGATGGCGCTGTAAATAACGATCAGGCCGGCAGACAACACCAGCGTGCCCTCCACCGCAGCCGAAACAAATTCCGCCTTGCCGTGGCCATAAGGGTGGTCGATATCCCGGGGCTTGGCCGAAACGTACAAACTGTATAAACCAATCAATCCGGCAATAACATTGACAATGCTTTCCAGGGCATCGGTGAGTACCGAAACAGAATCGGTGAGATAGTAGGCCGTGAATTTGGCGATCAGCAAAACGGAAGAAACAATAGCAATCCAGCGCTGCAGCCTTAAATTACTCCGGTTTTCTGTTTGAACGGCGGGCAATGAAAATGATTTATCGTAAAATTAAATGATGACCCGGCAAACTGCCAAGGAACAGGGCCCTCTAGTTTTGAGGCCGCTTTCCAAAAAGCTTCTTTATTTTTCGGCCGGTCCGTGTATAAAATTCCTTGTTGAACAGCTGCGAATCGTGCATGGCTTTGTAAATAAGAAATAGCCCTATGGGCACCAAAAAAATGGTGGATAGCCACATGCCTATTTTGGGATCAATGGATCCTTCTTTTGAGAACTTTTCCCCAGTGGTGCTGCTGAAATAAAAAAGCATGAAAAAGACGATGGCAAAAACCAGCGGACTGCCCAGCCCTCCTTTTCGAATGATGGAGCCCAGCGGAGCGCCAATGAGGAACAAAACCAGACAGGCCACAGATAAGGAGATTTTCCGGTGCCATTCGATCTCGTGCAGGCGCAGGCTTCGCTGCTCTTCCTGCTGCTGCACCGCAATCACTTCGTTGTTCACTTCCACCGACCTGATGACGTTGACGGCTTTTTGGTACACGATCCTTTTGACGCTGTCGGGGATCAATTGCTCAAAGCTTTTTGCGGTTGGCTTTTGGGGCTCTGCCTTCCAGTTGCTGTCGATGTATCGTGCAAAGGGCATGGCTCCAAAAACCTCCCTGCGCACCCGGGAAGCCGTTTTGGAATTGTTTTTCTTAATGGAGTCGATCGCCACATCCAGTTGGCGCATGCTCAGCATACGGGCATTGTTTTTATTCACGCTGTCGGCCGTACGCTGCTGCAGCCCAAAAGACCCAAGGTCGAACTGCCTTGTATATTCTTTAAAGCCCAGGCGAACAAAATCGGTAACGGGCGCCCCGGCATTGGTTCTTTCCTCATAACGCCAGCCGTTTTTCAAAATAAACTCCATGTACCGTTTGTTTTCCGAAACCCGCATCACGCCGTCTGCGGCAATGATAAAATTATCCTGCAAGCCATTGGACTGCTCGTAAATGATGATGTTTTTAATAACGCTGTCGTTTCTTTCTTTTTCCCCGATCTTGATAGCAAACCCGCTCAGCTTGTCGTAAAACACCCCTTCCCGCAAATCAAAGGATGGTTTGGCATAAACAATATCGGCCAGCAGGGTTCGGGATTTGAGGTTGGCCACCGGAATGATGTAATTCGAAAACAAAAAAGCCACCCCGCAGATCAACAGGGTAACCAAAAACAGCGGCCGCATGAAACGCAGCAGCGAAATACCGGCGGATTTGATGGCGATGAGTTCATAGGTTTCCCCTAAATTACCAAAGGTCATTAACGAGGACAGCAAAACCGCCAAAGGCAGGGCCAGCGGCACCAGCGAGGCGCTTTGGTACCAGATGAACTCCATGATGATGTTGACACTCAGACCCTTCCCGACAAAATCATCAATGTACAGCCAAAAGAACTGCATGACCAGCACCAGCACCGTTATAAAAAAGGTGGCGACAAAGGGGCCGATAAACGCCTTGATGATCAATTTGTCCAGTTTTTTAAACACTATTCCCTGCTGCTTTAATTTTAACGAATGGAAGGCCCAAAAATACATCTTTCGGCAACTGAGTTGGAGCTGGCCACCAATGCCGAGATCATCTTAACAAAAAATAGGATCATCCAAAAAACCATAGCGCTTTTTGAAAGCATCCAAAACCACATAACGGATCCAATCAAAACCGGTGCGCTTCCGGAGGTTTTTTCCCGGGTTGGCCCCAAGATCTCAAAAGGCGAAAATTACCGGGGCCTGCC
>JAEVYV010000367.1 GCA_023392575.1 Bacteroidota bacterium
TTACTGGGGCATTCCCGCAGGTAGTAGTGCAGGCCGGCCCCGTAGTAGGCATTGAGCTTGTCGATGTGGACAAATTTTTCAAAATAAATCTTTTGGCCGTTGTACGTCTTTGCGATTTCCTGTTGAAAACGATTCATCAAACCCGGGTACCTCTTTAAAAAATCAATGGTTTCCCGTACAAAACAACCAAAGGTTTTATCGTTGATGTTTTTTAGCCTGACTTCTTTAAAAACATATACCAAATAATCGAGCAGGTTGCGGTGGCCATTTTCCTTGCCCGACCGCCGCCTTGTTTCGTTGTAATGAATAAAATCATCCTTGGAGGTAAAGCCGCAAAAGCTGACAAAAACATCAAGCGTGGTTTTGGAGGATGTGTATGGGTTGCTCATGAGGTTGAAGAAACGCCGCAGCGTGTTAAAACTAAGCTTGACCCTGGTTTTTTTTTGTATGGCTTTGGAAAGCAAATAGCAATCTGATGAGCTTAAAACCTTTTGCCCAAAAGTTTTTTCAACCTCTTGCTTTAGCGATATGATTTGATTGCCGTTCATAAATACACTGCTTGTGTGTGAGACAATAATTACTTCATTATAAACTGGAATAATTGCCTTGGAAACGGTGATTTCGGAGTGAATACTTTTTCGGTATCCAAATGCAGCAGGTAGTTTTCCTGATCATTTAATAGCCAGCGTTTTTTGAGTAGGATATTTATGTATCAGCCTAGGGTTGAGGTTTATTAAAACTAAACGGTATTGGATTAGCTTATTAACCAATAAGATCAACGGTCGGAATTAGCCCATTGCGGCTTGGCAATGTAAAAGGTTAATAGCAATGCTAAATTAAAACCCGGCCCCATCAATCCATTGCCCATTTTAGCCCATATTATGAGCTTGCTTTGCTTGCAATTACTGTAGAGCTTACTGAAATGCTTTGGCAAAAAAGCAGAAATACTTGATCCTAATTCAGAAAATATACGAGCAAGTTTATAAATTTATACAACATCTGTCCTTAACCATTTCTTACATATTGAAGGCTCAACATCGTCTGTATATCCAAGTGTTGAAGGAACAATCACAACTGGGTTTCATGATTACAAAATGAAATCCAAGAACACCAAGATTCCTTAGCCATTTTATGAACGACCAACGATTTTGAATTGCTAACTGTCAAAATTGTATTATGGAGTCTTCAAACAGTAAAAGCTTAGAACCGGCACCCCAAAACCTTTTGAAGCCCTCGAACATTGATCTCTTAAAAGAAGAAGTAGAGAAAACGTTCGGCAGAAAAATATTGTTCTCGGCGGATTGCATTTATCTTCAAAACCATATTTTAAAGCACTTACAATTTACCCTCAGCTTCAATACACTACGGCGTTTTTTTAAACTGATGGAGTCAAAACACCAGCAATCGGCCTATACTCTGGATGTTTTGTCCAATTACTGCGGCTTCTCTTCCTTCAATCAGTTTGTTGCCAGCAAGCAACAAAGCCAATCTGCCAACAAAGAGCATCAGAATTCAGCCTTGGCTCATTACCTGGTAAAGATTTTTAAAAACATTGAAGTAAAAAATACCAACGACTCCATTTACCTGGAGCTGGTAGGGCAAACCATTCAGTTTTTAGAACACCAACCCTTTGATTTTGATCAGTTCCAACGGGAAATTGCCCGAACGGAAAACGGCCAAAAGATTTATTTTGAAAAGTTTGTCCACATCGACAAGCTCAATGCCTACTACGGGGCCGGCCTGCACTACTACCTGCGGGAATGCCCCAGTAAAGACGCCCAGGTGTTTGGGCATGCCACGCTTTGCTTGGGCTGCTGGCTTTCTGAAAATGGCGCAGGCTTGGAAGAGCATTACAAAGAAATGGCACTGCACCGCGTTGACAGAACCACACCGGCCAACATAGCGGGAAGTTTTTTTGGCGCAAAAATATTTTATGCCCATGCTTTTAACCGGCCACAGGGGCCCACCCTTGCCGAAGCCAGACAGTATTATTCCTTGATCAAATCACCCAGGGAAAACTTCTCGTCAGCGTACTTGTTTGCAAAACATCTTTCAGAAGCACTGGTTCTTACCCGGCAATACGAAGAAGCAGCGTATTATATTGAAGAGGCCCTAAAGACCCGAAAAAACAACCATTTCTTGGAAAGCGAGCTGGTGATGTTTGAAGCCATCAAACTTTTTAACGTGTTTGTAAAAATCCATTTAGAAGGATCGTGCAAGGCAAAAGAACTGCTGCTTTCGATAGACCCCAACAATTTTTATTTTCTGCACAAACGGTACATGACAATTTTGTATTTGTCCTTAAGGCAAACCATCCAAAAAAACACCCACACCCAGGAGCAGTTGGAAAACCTGATAAAGGAAACCGGCTTTACCCGGCTGACACCTTAGTTCTTCAAAGGCCTGTGTTGACATTGTGGTGTTTCTTGCGCAGTTAATCTCTTGTCTTGAACCGGGCAATCGCTTCCCTGGTAAAGCGGCTCAACACCAGCCGGCCGCTGATTTCGGCCCGCCGGGGCAAAAGATCATCCCAATCTTCGGTTCCCTGCCAAAAGGTTTTTTTTAGTTCGGCCATGGCTTCGGGGTTGCTGTGCGCCAATTGGTTGCTGAGCCTAAAAACCGCTTCATCCATGCTTTCGATGGTGGGATGCAATTCGGCATAAAGCCCTTTTCTGCGGGCCCAGTCGCCGTTGCGCCACATGGTGGCATCTATGGATAGTTGTGTAAATGCCGACAAGCCGATCTTGCGCTGCACGGCCGGTCCCACCACAAAGGGCCCGATGCCCACAGCCAGCTCACTTAATTTGATCTCCGCACTTTCCACAGCAATGGCATAATCAACTCCTGCGGCCAGGCCCACCCCGCCGCCTACACATTTGCCGTGAATGCGGCCAATAATAAACTTGGGGCATTTGCGCATGGTGTTGATGAC
>JAEVYV010000371.1 GCA_023392575.1 Bacteroidota bacterium
GTGAGCGGCGGTTACAACCTCAACTGGTTTGAACTAACCGGCGGCAGCACGTCTACGTCCACGCCACCGGCAGAAACCACTTCACCGGCACCGGCTCCCTCACCTGCTCCCGCTCCGGCACCTTCTACTTCCATTAGCTCAAACATCACCTATCGCGAAACCTTTGAAGGTTCAAGCGTATGGCCCGGTGGTTTGGGTAACGAGTGGAAATCATCCTATGGCTTTACCGTTGCCTCTAACCCTGTGCACCAGGGTGCAAAATCAGGCCGCTTTGAGCTGCGGGATGGTGACGAACTGCCAAGAGCAGAAGTACGCTGGCCGTCTAGCTACAATGGAACAGATCGTTGGTTTGCGTTCTCGGTATACTGGCCCTCCAACGGCATGCAAAACGATTCAAAAGCCGATATTTTCCACCAAGCCCACCAAACTTCCAAAACCTCACCTCCGTTGAGTTTGTTAACGAAAAATGGTAAAATTCTGGCAGAAGTTAATGGTCAGGTATTTACCGGAGTTTTGGGTGGCAGCACTTCCAAAACCATTGACCTGGGAGCAGTACCCAAAGACCAATGGGTACGGTTCGTAATCCGCTATAAATTCTCGTACAATAGCGATGGTTTATGGCAGATCTGGAAAAATGGCCAGCAGATCCTAAACTACACAGGTAAAACAATTTATCCCCCTTCCATCACCAGTAGCCTGCCTTCCTTTAAGCTGGGCATCTACAAGTGGCTTTGGAACGGAACCGGTACCACAGACACCAAACTGCGGATCATGTATGTGGATGATGTGCGCATCGGTAACGAAAAATCAACCTATAAAGACCTGTATTAAACCAAGAGGCAACTCTTTGGTTGAAAAGCAAAATTTAATTTTAAATCTGACAGCAAAAAAGCCGGGAGTTCATCCTGGCTTTTTTGCTTTGGCTGCCAAAGTTTTTGTACCTTATCTGATGGATTTTTTGTTGCCAGTTTCAGGCAGTCTCCAATTAGTGGCCAAAAAGGATGATGAACTTTGCCCCATACCTGTTTTTTATCTGCTGCTTTTTTGTGGAAGGAGCCGCCAATTCCGGGAGTGGTTCAAACAAAAAAACCGGTGGGACTATGTTACTGGAATCAACATTTGAGGATGCGTCGGGTTTTAGCCATTGGGTGAAGGAAGTTTGCCGCCCCGAGGCCATTACCCTAAGCGATGCGGTTTCCCGAAAGGGCCGTTATTCGGCACGGTTTGAATTCACCAAAACCGATCCCCTGCTGTACAACGGTTTTGTGCGGGCCGAAATAAAACAGGGCTTTCCCATGGATCATACCGGAGAGGCCTGGTATGGGTTCAGCCATTATTTGGAAAACTGGATCTGCGATCCCCGTGCGGAAGTGGTGGCCCAATGGCACGAGATTCCGGATTGGGACCTGGGTGAAAACTGGCGTTCACCTCCCGTTTCCCTGGAAATAAAAGACAACCGCTATACCGTAAAGGTTTTGTGGGCTTCTCAGCCCGTAAACACGAATAAAACCAAGGATGGCGAACGGTTTTATGACCTGGGGCCCGTGCGATCGGACGTATGGGTTGATTGGGTGTTTCATATCAAATTTCGCTACGACGAGACCGGGGTGCTTGAGGTATGGAAAAACAAAAAAAAACTATTGACCCGCAAAGGACCAAACGCTTACAACGACAAAAACTGGCCTTATTTCAAACTGGGAATTTATAAATGGTCCTGGGCCGGCGGCGGAAAAAGCTCTCCGGAAAGCCAGCGGGTATTGTTTCTTGACGAAGTGCGGGTGGGCAACCGGTTTTCCAGCCTTCGGATGGTTTCGCCAAAATAAAAAATCCTTGCACCGGCATGGCCGCTAACCGTTCTTTTATCCTTCCCATAATTTTTTGCTGGAGTCCACACTGTTTGGTGCATAAAATAAAAAACAGGGAAGAAGCTGTAGTATTGATGCCCCAAACCTCTTGGCATTGAAACACCAAACAAGCATAAACCGTTTTTCCAGGGAAACCCTTCGGGAGTTGTATGATCTTCTGGCCTCAAAAGATGCAGATCTGCAAGCGATCATAACCGAATACGGATACCCGCCTTTATGGATCCGCCCCAATACGTTTGAAACCCTGGTGCTTACGATTTTGGAGCAGCAGGTTTCTTTGGCTTCCGCCTATGCGGCCTATCAAAAGCTAAAGGAAAGGCTTGGCGAAATTACCCCGGCGCGCCTTTTGGCGTTGTCGGACGAGGCGTTGCGCAGTTGTTATTTCAGCAGGCAGAAAATGGTGTATACCCGGGGGCTGGCCCAGGCCCTGGTTTCCGGGCAAACCAACCTGAATAGACTGGAAGCAGCGGAAGACGGGGTGGTGCGCCAGGAATTAAAAAAGCTGAAAGGCATTGGGGATTGGACCGTTGACATTTACCTGCTCCATGCCCTGCAGCGAAGCGATGTGTTTCCCACCGGCGATCTGGCTTTGGTGAATGCCATTAAAATGATGAAAGGACTTACCTCTGTGACCAGGGAGGAAATGGTACAAATGTCCGAAAGCTGGAAACCCTACCGTTCTATGGCAACCATGTTGTTCTGGCATTATTATATCAAAAAGAAAAACATCAAGCTGCTGCATTAAGTCTGAACGGAGATTGTCTGAACCAGGATTTGGGTGGATTTGATTGATTAGCCAGAAATAAAAGAGCCTTCAACAATTGAAGGCTCTTCGTTTTATAGTGAAAGTTTTCATCTCCTCATTAACCCTTACAATCCATCCAAATCCCCGTTCAGACTACATATACAAGCCGCCATCCACGCTCAGCACCTGGCCAGTAACGTAGGCGCTCAGGTCCGATGCCAAAAACAAGGTGACATTGGCAATGTCTTCTGTGCTGCCAAACCGGCCCAAAGGAATACCGGCCTTGTATTTTTCCGCTTGCTCGCCTTCTTTCAAATAACCCGTCATGTCTGTTTCCACAAAACCCGGAGCAATGGCGTTGCAACGAACGTTGCGGCTGCCCAATTCCTTGGCTACGGATTTGGTGAAGCCGAGAATGCCTGCCTTGGAAGCAGCATAGCTTCCTTGTCCGGCATTACCCATCAGGCCAATGACCGAACTCATATTGATGATGCTGCCGCTTTTGGCCTTCATCATGGGACGAATGACCTGCTTGGTCATGTTGAACACACTTTTCAGGTTGATGTCCATGACTTCGTCCCATTGCTCCGGAGTCATGCGCAGCAGTAAATTGTCCTTTGAAACGCCGGCGTTGTTCACACAAACATCAACCGAACCAAATTCTTTTACGACGTCATTTACAAAGGTCTCGCAATCGGAATAGTTGCCGGCATTGCTTCGGTAGGCCTTTGCCTTTACGCCAAGAGCCGTTAGCTTTTCTTCCAGGGCTTTTGCCTTTTCCGCACTACTTTCGCTTACATAGGTAAAGGCGACATGAGCCCCCTGTTCGGCAAATTTTAAAGCAATGCCCTCGCCGATTCCTCTGGCCGCACCGGTTACAATTGCGATTTTTCCTTCCAATAGTTTCATGCGTTGAATTTTTTGTAGTGAGCAAATGTAATTCTATTGCGCTTTTGTTGGTATCAAATGGCGGCCTTGCCGGCTATGGTTGAAAGCACCAGGCCCGGTGGTTGGGAAAAATAACAAAGAGGAGATGCGTTGGCGCAATTGTTACCGGGCACCTATGCCAATGAAGCGTTTGATTTCTTCAATGATGCTGCGTTCGTTGGACAGGCGGGGTACTTTGTGCTGGCCGCCCAATTTGCCTTTACTGCTTAACCATTTGGTGAATGTGTTTTTGGGAACCGCCTTGATCAGGGGCATGCGCAGGGCAATGTCTTTATGCCGCTTGGCTTCGTAATCGCTGTTGATGTTTTTCAGGGCATTGTCCAACTCGTAGGTAAATTCCTGCAGGTTGTGTGGCTCTTTTTCAAATTCAATCAGCCATTCGTGGGCGCCGTTTTCTGCTTCCGAAAAATAAACCGGCGCCGCCGAATAGTCCTTGACCACCGCGGCTGTTTTTTCGCTGGCTACGGCAATGGCTTTATCCGTGTTGTCCACAATGATCTCTTCGCCAAAGGCATTGATATAATGCTTCAGCCGGCCGGAGACCTTGATGCGGTGGGGCTCCAAAGAAGTAAATTGTATGGTGTCGCCAATCAGGTAGCGCCACAACCCACCATTGGTGGTGATCACGGGGGCATAGTTTACCCCTGTTTCGACTTCGTTTAGCTGAAGGGTCTGGGGCTGTTCTTTTCCGTATTCGCTTAGGGGCATGAACTCGTAAAAAATTCCGTGATCGCACATCAGCAGCATGCCGCTTTCATTGACATCATCCTGTGCTGCAAAAAAACCCTCCGAGGCGTTATACATTTCCAGGTAATTGATGGGAGCGCCGATCAGTTTTTCAAATTGTTGCCGGTAGGGAACAAAGCTTACCCCGCCGTGCATGTACAGTTCCAGGCTGGGCCACACTTCCTTGATGGTTTGTTTGCCCGTGATCTCCAAAATTCTTTTCAACAACACAATCAGCCAGGTGGGCACACCGGCCATGGAGGTTACGTTTTCGGTGATGGTGGAATGCGCCAGTTTTTCAATTTTGCTTTCCCACTCGTCCATCAGGATGATGGCGGTGTCCGGGGTTCTGATCCAGTTGGACCAGAAGGGCGAGTTTTGCACAATAACCGCACTCAGATCACCGTAATGCACTTCTTCGTTTAAGCTGTTGATTTGGTGGCTGCCGCCAATGACCAAACCCTTGCCCGTTAACAGATCGCTTTCCGGTTGCGCCACATAATAAAGGCTCAGTACGTCTTTTGAGGCTTTGTAATGGTTATCCTTGAGGCTTTCTTCGCTTACCGGAATGAACTTGCTTTTGTCGCTGGTGGTGCCGCTGCTTTTGGCAAACCAGGTAACCGGGGTATTCCACAGTATGTTTTCCGCCCCAGCCATCATGCGGTCAATATAGGGTTTTAGCGCATCGTAATCATGAATGGGAACCGCCGATTTGTATTCCTTTAATGATTGTATGTGCGAGAAATGATAGCGGCGGCCAAACTCGGTGTATTGTCCGGCGGCCAGCAGATCCTGCCATACATTAAATTGTGTAGCCGCCGCATCGTTCATCCATTGTTCAATGGACCAGAGGCGCCAGCGGGCAAAACGTGATATGGCGGGGCTGAGCAACTTCATGTGAAAGCGGCAAAATACAAAAGATGACGCATTTTGGGTTCAAAGCTCTGTGAAGATTTAAAGAATAAAACCGGAAATCTGCTACAGCAGAGCTGCTTGGGCTGGCTTGTAACGATTTGAAAAAGCGTGCAATGGAAAAGCTACAGGTTGTCCGGCAGGGCTTCTGGATTGATCTCCTGCAATAGATAATCTTTTCGTTTGAGTTCGAAATTTCGCCCCAGGTACAATTTCTTTACCTGATCGTCTTCCGCCAGTTCTTCCGCCGTACCGTGCTTGAAGATCTTGCCTTCAATCAACAGATAAGCCCTGTCGCAAATAGACAGGGTTTCGGTTACGTTATGGTCCGTGATCAAAATACCAATGTTCTTGAACTTTAGTTTGGCAACAATGGCTTGAATGTCCTCCACGGCAATGGGGTCAATACCCGCAAAGGGTTCGTCCAATAAAATAAATTTGGGGTCAACCGCCAGGGCCCTGGCTATTTCGGTGCGGCGTCTTTCCCCGCCGCTCAGTACATCGCCGTTGCTTTTGCGTACGTGTTGCAGGCGAAATTCATCCAGCAGGGTCTCCAGTTTCTCTCTTTGTTGTTTTTTGGAAAGCTTGGTCATTTCCAGCACGGCTTTGAGGTTGTCTTCCACGCTTAGTTTGCGGAACACAGAGGGCTCCTGGGGCAGGTAGCCAATGCCCATCTGCGCCCTTTTGTACATGGCCAAAGGGGTGATGTTGTTGTTGTCTAAAAACACCTCGCCTTCGTCGGGCCTTACCAGTCCAACCACCATATAAAAGGTGGTGGTTTTCCCCGCTCCGTTGGGCCCCAGCAATCCTACGATCTCGCCCTGTCCCACTTCAATGGAAACATGGTTCACCACCGTTCGGGCCCCATAGCGTTTCACCAGGTCATTGGTATGTATGCGTATGCTCAAAACAAAGTTTTCGGTAAAAGTAAATGAATAAGCGCTTGGCAACCGTTAAACAACTGAAAACAGTTTGGAAGGCCCTGCAGGCAGAAGCCCCAAGGAAATTTTTCTTTCCCAAAAGAAATGGAATGAGGCCTCTTCAAACTTTATTGGCCGGTTATTAACTTCTCTCAACTTTACCTAAGTTTGCCCCACTTTATGAAGGTTATAGATCATATCAACGCATCAAAAAGCACCCTGATTTCGTTCGAAATACTGCCGCCATTAAAAGGCAAAGGCATCAACGCCTTATGGGAACACCTCGATCCTTTAATGGAGTTTAAACCTTCGTTTATCAATGTTACCTACCACCGCAGCGAAAGCATGTTCAAGAAAAAGGCGGACGGCACTTTTGATCGGGTTGAGGTACGGAAAAGACCGGGTACGGTGGGCATTTGTGCCGCCATTCAAAACCGCTACAAGGTAGACGCGGTGGCGCACCTGATCTGCGGTGGGTTTACCCGGCAGGAAACCGAAGACGCCCTGATTGATCTGAATTTTTTGGGAGTGGACAATGTATTGGTCTTGCGTGGCGATGCCCCCAAAAACGAAACCTTTTTTGAACCCGAGCCCGGTGGTCATAGCTATGCCATTGACCTGATGAAGCAGGTAACCAATATGAACAACGGCATATACTTGGAAGAGGATTTGAAAAATGCGGTGAAAACCAATTTTTGCATTGGTGTGGCCGGCTACCCCGAAAAACATTTTGAAGCGCCCAACATGCAAAGCGATTTGCAGTACCTCAAAGCAAAGGTGGAGGCCGGGGCCGAGTACATCACCACGCAAATGTTTTTCGACAACAAAAAATACTTTCAGTTTGTGGAGTGCTGCCGCAAAGCGGGGATTACCGTACCCGTTATTCCCGGGTTGAAACCCATCAGCACAAAAAAACAATTAACGGTTATACCCAGAACCTTTCACGTGGACATACCGGAAGAGTTGTCGAGCGAAATTTTAAAATGCAAAACGGATGCGGAGGTGGAAGCCGTGGGCACTCAATGGCTTTTGCAACAATCCAAAGAACTAAAGGCCGCCGGGGTTCCGGTATTGCACTACTATACTTTGGGCAAGCCCGCCGTTATTGCCAACGTAGTAAAAGAACTGGCCTGAGGCCGGTTAGGGATTGATCCGTTTTCTAATTACCGATCTTATTTACCAGGATGAGGCCGCAGCTCCTAAGGGCTGCTTTCAACGATCCGCAACGAGTGCTGCGAATATCAATTGCCGCTTCATGTGGTATTGTTGTTTGCCTGCCCGGAAGTCTATTCTTAATTTTTTTGAGAACTTCATTTTCTATCCGCCACTACTGCAATCTGTCTAACTTTTTTGCCAAAGCACCACTTCGTTTCCTCGATAGTGCTGTTGTGCGAACGTTGAGCATATTCCAAAACAAAGAGAGAAGAGCGTCGAGAAAAACAACAGATCTTCTTTGGAGTTCCATCCAACAGGCTTTTAACAAATCCTGATAAAACCCGGGCGTACAACTGCGGTCTCAATGGCACATATTCCGGAAACACCGGGTCATTTAAAAATAAAACACATGAAAAAACTTTTACCCTTTTTTAGTTTGGCAATTGTATTGGTTGCCTGTAACAGTACGCCCAAAAACACGGCAGCCTTGAGCATGCCTGCCGCCGAGCCTCAGGTGCAAGCTGTTATAGACACTGCGGGGTTGGCGCAGTTTCAGGCCTGGAAAGTTGAAAATGAGCTGCGTGATGCCCAACACTACAATACCTCAGAGCCAGTAGCGGCCGCAAAACCGGTAAAACAACCAAAAAAGATAAAAAGCAAACAACCCAAGCAGGCGCCTGCGCCGCAGCCTTCCGCTACCCTTCCCTCTGCCCCGCAAGCAAGTGGTACCGAAGCGTCTGACAGCGGCACCATCAGCCACCAGTCGGGGAATAAAGCCCAGGTAGCCAAAAAAGAAGGGGTGAGCAAAGCAGCTAAAGGTGCCGTAATTGGCGGGGTTGTGGGGGCGGGAGCCGGTGCCGTCATCAATAAAAAGAACCGGGTGGTAGGCGCTGTGGTTGGTGCCGTAATTGGTGCTGGTGGCGGTTATGTACTGGGTCGTAAAATGGATAAAAAAGACGGGCGGTACTAACAGCCTCAATAAACCAATATTCATTAGGGAGCTTTTCAGTAAGCTCCCTTTTTGTTTGCAAGAGTCATTGGTGCGCTTCGTTCCAACTATTGTATATTTAACCACATCGAAAACATAACGACCAAAACCGTACGGGTTGATGGATAAAAGAAAAACCTTCGGTGGCCTGGAAATGTTGAAAACAATCCTGCTGCAATTGCAACAACAAAATGCAGTTGCTTCTTTATTGGTGGACGAGGATGGACTAACAAGAAGAGAAGGCGTGATCACCAATGTGGAGGAAAGTAATGACCTGGCCGCAACACGGATCACCCTGGATCAAACCACCAATATAACACTGATGCAAATCATTGCCGTCAACGGCCTATTCCGCTCGGATTACTCCGAGTGCTGATGTGGCGCTGCTCTCTGCTGCTCCAACTAAAAAACAAACAAGGATGGATATACCGTCGCTGTACTGCAAAACCAAAAATTACCATCGGTATGCTGCTGGTTTTGCAGGGTCAAATGGCGCAGGCAATGGTAATGATTGTAATGGTAAAAATGACGGTAACGGCACACACCGCCAGGGCAATGCTGTCGCAAATAAAAGCCACAATAACATTGTTTTGGTACAGGCGTACTAAGCGTTTCATAGGTTGGTGTTTTATAGGTGTTCAGCAATTTAAACACTGCCGAAACAAAAAAGAAGCTTATGGGAAAGAATCATGATAAATCGGATATAAATACTTGGTGAAACTTCGCTGCTCCGTTGGTAACGGATACGTTAGGTTGAGGTAAGGTTCATTGACATCATTTAGGGCGGGTGCAAGAACGCCGCCCGGATAATGGAGCGGCGTTTACTGGAATAGGATGGTCGCTAGAAATTAAATCCCAACCCTACTTTAAAAGAGCGGTTATAGGCACTCAGATTTTTATTGGCATCGGCTCTGGACAAACCATGATCGTAGGCTGCTGTCAGGTTCAACCCGTTGGCAAACTGGTAGCCAATACCCCCGGTAACGGCTGCGTCCCACCGGTTGAACTGCGCTGTGGCATCGGTATGGCTGTTCACCAGGTTAAAACCCAGGGCGCCGGCAGTTGTGTGCAGATCGGCTTTGGTTAAGTACGAAACCTGCGGGCCTGCAAAAACCTGAAAGCCACCCATGTGGGCCTTTAGTACTACAGGCACATCCACGTATTGCGAGTTCAGTCGGGCTCGTGCATTGGCATTTAAAAATTCAGCGCCCTTGATGTTCAGCGCTCCCCTCATTTCATAACCCTTTTGCGTATAATAAACGGCCGGTTCCAACGATAAATTGCCGGTTAGCGGCACGGAAGCATAGCCGCCTGCAAAAAAACCTGTGTGGTTTCCGGTGGTAATGGCCCCCTTGGTAAAATCCAAAAGGTTGTTCAGGCTGTTGACCGCATCGCCACTCATAGAGGCAGAAGAAACACCGGCCCGCAAACCAAAGCCAGGCTTTGGTTGGGCCATAACAAAAATGGATGCCACAAGGGCCGCGACAAGTAAAATTTGCTTTTTCATACGAATGGCGAACGTTGGTTTTTAGTCGTTCTTCTCTGAGAAAGAAAAGCCGTGTTAACGATTCATAAAGCTTCGGTAAGATTGTGTTAAAGCAAATTCTGGGTTTGAAAAAGACCGATCGCCTCCCGGGTGAAGTTTGTTTTTCAGCCTCCCCCGTTTCCTTTATATTTAAGGAACAAACCCTTTCCCATGAGCAGGTATGTTTTTTTGAGCCTCCTTGTTTTTGCGTTGCACTCCTGCACCGCCCAGGAAAACCCCGACAAAAACAACGAATGGATTTCTTTGTTTGACGGCCGGTCGCTGAATCATTGGAAAGCGTCCGAAAACCCTTCGACCTTTTCAGTCGACAGCGGAATGATCATTGTGCACGGCCCAAGAGCCCACTTGTTTTACGAAGGCCCTGTCCAAAACCACGAGTTTAAAAATTTTGAGTTGAAGGTTAGGGTTCGCACAACGCCGGGTTCCAATTCAGGGATTTTCATTCATACACAGTACCAGGAAAAGGACTGGCCCGCGAAAGGATACGAGGTACAGGTAAACAACTCGCAAAGCGATTGGCGCCGGACCGGAAGCCTATACGGTGTGCAGGACGTGAAAGAGGTGTATGTAAAAGACAACGAATGGTTCACCGAGCATATTATTGTGCAGGGAAAAAAAATAACGGTAAAGATCAACGACAAAACAGTAGTGGAATACACCGAGCCCGAAGGCGTGGAAAAGCTGCCGGGCCGAAAAGACAAGCATCTTTCCAGCGGAACCTTTGCCCTGCAGGGCCACGACCCCGACAGCAAGGTTTATTATCAGGAGATTTTGGTAAAGCCCCTGCCCGACTAATTTTTGCAAAACGATGGTTGTTTTTCTTCAATTACAGCTGAATTAGTTAAGAAACTGGTTTTAACCACCCCGCACTTTTCCCTCAATGCTGTTTATCCCCTCGCAGGTATTGGGCAGAGGGAAATGGCGGGTCAGAGTTAAACAAATCCAGGCTTTTGTTCTGAAGTTTCAGGAGGAAAAAGAAGTAAGCAATACAACGAATAGTGGCTCACTGTTTCGGAGGAAAATGGCGGCGGCTGCGTCACGTCTCATAATTGCCGTTTCACGATCGTTGCTTTGAGCGGTTTGCTATCAGGTAAAACTACTTGGGGGTTATCCTTTTGAGATAAAGTTTTTGCGGCGCCTCGGGGCTGTACCGGTACAGCACCTTGTTGTACCAGAGCTCCATATCCACCGGACGGCCTTCATACTGTTCCAAATGATAATAAGCCCCCGTTTGTGCGCCGCTCGAACCTGTAAAGGTCAGCACATTGGCCCCCTCAAATTTTTCAGCGGAAATGCGGAAATGAAGCGTGGTGGCGCCTTCGGCAGCCATATCTAAAAAATCGCGAAAACTGCCGATCCGCTCCAAATCTTCCGGGTTGTCGGCGTATTCCGGCAGGTCTAAAAACCACTGCCGCC
>JAEVYV010000062.1 GCA_023392575.1 Bacteroidota bacterium
CTGCTGAACTCCCCCAGGACCGGAAGGTAGCAAGGGTAGGCGGTTGTAGCGGTGCGATGTAAGTAGCCTGCCATTTTTTTATTTGGCAATTGTTTATTTTCAATTGTCAATTATGCATCGGACCGAACTCCAAAACCACCTCAACACTTTTGCTTTACGTCTGATTCCACTTTGTGAAGCGCTTCCTAAAAAGAAAATTTCTTCGATTATAGAAGACCAGGTTTTAAGAGCCGGTTTTTCTGCTGCTGCCAACTATCGTGCGGCCAGTAATGCGCAAACCAAAAAATCGTTTATTGCCAAGCTTAGCATCTCGCTGGAAGAGATAGATGAATCAGTTTTTTGGTTGGAAATGACAAGAGATATTAACTTGCTGCCCCAATCGAAACTGAAACTGATTATTGCAGAAGGGCCTGAGCTAACTAAAATATTAGGAGCTTCGCGGAGATCAGCAGTTCGAAAATTGACAATTAAAAATTAAAAATCAACAATAATGAAGTTTTTTATTGACACAGCCAACCTCGGCCAGATCAAAGAGGCTCACGAACTGGGAATTTTGGATGGTGTAACCACCAATCCATCCTTAATGGCCAAGGAAGGCATCCGCGGACAGGAAGCCATTTTTAAACATTATAAAACTATTTGCGAAATGGTGGACGGCGACATCAGCGCCGAGGTGATCTCCACCAGTTTCAACGACATCATCGAGGAAGGAAAAACCCTGGCCTCCATTCATCCCAATATTGTGGTAAAAGTGCCCATGATCAAAGACGGGGTGAAGGCCATTAAATGGTTTACCGACAACGGTATCCGCACCAACTGCACCCTGGTGTTCTCAGCCGGGCAGGCCATTTTGGCCGCCAAAGCCGGAGCGGCGTATGTATCGCCTTTTATCGGCCGTATTGATGATAGTGGCTGGGATGGCATGATCCTGATCGAGCAGATCGCCAATATTTTTGCCATCCAGGGGTATAAAACTGAGATCCTGGCTGCATCCATCCGCAATGCCAACCACATTGTGCGGGCCGCCGAACTGGGCGCCGATGTGTGCACCTGTCCGCTGGATTCGATCCTGGGCTTGTTGAAGCATCCGCTGACCGATATTGGTCTGGCCAAGTTCTTGGAAGATGCCAAGAAGACGATGTAAGTGGGAATGGTTGTAAGAGGTAATTAACAATCAATAATTATTGGTTGCCTGCAAGACATCAACCTTTTTTAGTCTTTCTCTTCCGCATTTCGTTCAATAATTCATCATTTGATTTAAGGGGTTCATCGAAACCCCTTTTTCTTATGTGGATCGTGGTTTCTTTCCAGATGGCCGGATTGTTTTTGAGCACCGCCTTTACGTTTACGGTCTCCCCGGTATAGGAACTGTCGATGAACAGATCGTTGCCTTTAAAAAAGCCGGTGTTGCTGCTTAGTTTTATCTGGTTGGTATCCAGGGGCATCCAGGTGCCGTTGGAGAGCTTGCCATCTACATTAATATAGTTGTAAAAACCTTTTTTCAGGCTGTCGGTGTACAAATGAAAATAAATGCTGTCTACCTTTTGTGCCGACGAAACGCCGTATGCCGTTAAAAATGCCAAAACAATAAACACTTTTCTCATGATAAAGGTTTGTGCAAAGTTCGATAAGCAGACGTTAAGATGGCTTTAAGGGTTGTCGTTAGCCCGGTTATTGGGAGGATTTTAAGAGATTGGAACCATAAAGTCTGAACGGGGATTGGGGGGATTTTTAGGATTAAGGAGGATCTGACAACATTCCTATAAACAAAGAGTCTTCCATTGTTGAAGACTCTTTTATTTCCAGCTAATCGATTAAATCTACCCAAATCCAGGTTCAGACAATCCCCGTTCAGACTTTATGGTTCAAACACCTTGCTTTTCTCCCCGGAGACGGGTTTGTTTTTATCTGCATTTTTCACCCATTTGTCCAGCCATTGGTTTTGCTCCCACAACAGGTGCAAAATGTTTTCCCTGGCCGAATAGCCGTGGCTTTCGTAGGGCAGCACCACGTAACGTACTGTGCCGCCGTGCCCTTTAACGGCATTATACAAGCGTTCGCTTTGAATGGGGAAGGTACCGGAGTTGTTATCCATCTCGCCATGCACCAAAAGCAAAGGGGTTTTGATTTGGTTGGCATAGGTAAACGGACTCATTTGGTGGTACACCTCGGGGGCTTCCCAATAGGTTCTCTCCTCGGCCTGAAAACCAAACGGGGTCAGTGTTCTGTTGTAGGCGCCGCTGCGGGCAATGCCGGCTTTAAACAGTTTGGTGTGTGCCAGCAGGTTGGCGGTCATAAAAGCGCCGTAGCTGTGTCCGCCCACGGCCACACGGTTGCTGTCGCCCACCCCCATAGCCGCCAGCTTTTGAATGGCTGCATGAGCGTTCAAATGCAATTGCGGAATGAAGTTGTCGTTGGGCTCCTTGCCGCCTTCGCCCACAATGGGCATTTCGGCATTGTCCAGCACAGCATAACCCTGGGTTACCCAAAAAATGGGCGAGCCGTAGTTGATCCGGGTAAAGGTGTATTTGGACCCACGCACCTGGGCGGCATCTTCGGCTGATTTATATTCCCTGGGATAAGCCCACATAATAACCGGCAGGGAGCCGTCCTTTTGGGCATCGTATCCCTTAGGCAGGTACAAATTGCCGGTCAGGTTAATGCCGTCGGCCCTTTGATACGATATTTTCTGCCGGGCAATTCCTTCCAGTTGGGCATAAGGATTGGTAAAATCGGTGATGGCCACCGGGGCTATCTTTTTCTTTACATTTCTTATGTAATAGTTCGCGGTTTCGGTAATGCTTTCCTTGCTGGTTAGAAAAACACCGTTTTCGGCATCAATTACATCCACCACGGTTTCGTAATACGGAGCGGTGCAGCGCCACAACATTTTTTTCTTTCCATTGGTCACATCAAAGGTTTGCACAAAGGGCATATCGCCTTCGGGTGAAGCGCCCTGTGAACGAAGCACTAATTCTTTTCCGTTCAACAGGATCAGGGTTTGCTCGCCAAAACTGTTTTTGCGGGTCATGGGCGAACCGATGTCGCTGTAGGCGTCGTTGCTGCTTCTTTCAAAAAGCGAATCCACCCGCCCGGTTGAGGGGTTGAAGCGGTTCATGCGCAGCTTTCTGTCCGCGGTCATGCGTTCGTAAAAAACGGCTACGTCCTTGCTGCCCCAAACCACACCGCCAAAGCGGCGCTTGGTTTTAAACAGTTCCTTCGGCTGTCCGTCGCCGTTCAGCGACACAGCGTACAGGGCATCCCGGTACTCTGCGTTCTTTCGTCCCAGGCCATTGTCCAAAGCCTGCACATAGGTAATGGTGGCTGGCTCGTCGTCCCTCCAGTTAAAACTCCGGGGAAAGGTGGACACGTCATCAAAGCCAATGGGCTGGCCCTCGCTGCTTGGGTTTTTGGCCAGGGTCTTCACGGGCTTTCCATTCATATCAATGACGGCAACGGTGTGCGGAAACCCGTTGGCCGTTACCAAATAAGAAAAAGGCTTGTTGATGGTCGTGGTCAGAATATAGTTTTTATCGGGAGAAACCGAAATGCTGCGGTAAATGGCGGGTTCGCCCAGCGGGGTTTCTTTGGTCAGATCGTTCTTCACCAGTTGTGCAGTTCCATAGTATTCAAACAAGGCCTCATCGTAGGCATTTTTGATCAGATCCTGATAGGTTCTGGAAGCGGCGGCCTTGCCCAGGTTTTCCTGAACCACGGGGCCTGCCGGTGCTCCGGCGGTTGCGGTCAGCTTCTTGCCGGCCACAATGGTTTTGTAAATTACCTGATCGTTGCCAATCCATTGGTAGGTGCCGCCCAAAACAACGTTCAGGGGCGTGGCGTTGACCTTAACCGCTTTTTTTGTGGCAAGGTCCACCACGTACAGGTTGACCTCGGTATTGGTCGAATGGACAAACGCAAACTTGCGTTGGTCGGGCGACCATTGTATGGAAGAAGCCCTCAGGTCGGCGGGCAATCCATCAATATCAAAGATCTGTTTGGTTTTGATGTTTTTGATTTGAATATTGGTGGAGGAGGAGGCCCGGGACGGACTGAAATTGGCCGGGTTGATGCGCAAACCGGCAATGCGCAGTTCGGGTTGCGCCAGTTCGTCAATCGAAGGATAATCACTTCGTTCCATCAGCAGCATCCATTCGGCTTTGTCATCAATGGAAACGCCGGGGGTAGGTTTTGCCAGCACAAGGTCCTGGATCTCCTTGGGCGGAGCCTGGTATTTAAAACCATCCTGAGCCCGGGAAAAAAGCGCCATCAAAAAAAAGGAGGCGCAAAAAACATATTTTTTCATATATACGTTGTTTAAAAACGGTGTTAAGATAAGATGAACTCGTTGTTGCCGGATGAAATTCTTTTTGGTTGATAGAAAGGGAAGCTTATTTTTGCGGCTCAATGTTGAAATTGTTTGTACATATCCATCATCATGCACTTGCCCTGCGG
>JAEVYV010000318.1 GCA_023392575.1 Bacteroidota bacterium
GCTTGTGCCCTGTACCGCGATGGCTCCAAGTTGTCGCAGCCTTTGAGCAACAAAAGCGACAAGAAAAAGAAAGCCGGCGAAGTTTCCGAGCAAGAAGCCAGTGAGCAGGATGCCCTTGAATCCAACATTGTGGATATGGGCAAACTGACCATTGAGGAATTGCTGGATGAAGTGCAAAAACGGGTGCAGGCCCACCCCGATACCCAATTGAAACGCAAACTGGCCAGCATTGTGGAGCGCCGTGCCCTGCCGGCAAAAAGAAGGGGCTTTACGCAAAAAGCAAAGATCAATGGCCAAACCGTTTTCCTGCGTACGGGTGAGTATTCGGACGGAACGGTGGGAGAGATTTTTATTGATATGGCAAAAGAAGGCGCCACCATGCGCAGCATGCTCAACTGCTTTGCCATTGCAATTTCCATTGGTTTGCAATACGGGGTTCCGCTGGAAGAATATGTGGAGAAGTTTGTCTTCACCAAGTTTGACCCGGCAGGTTTTGTCGAGCATCCCAACATCAAATCAACCACCTCCATTGTGGACTTTGTGTTCCGCTTGCTGGGCTACGAGTACCTGAACCGAACCGATTTGGTACATGTGCTGGATAAGCCGGAAGTGCTGAACACGGGCAATGAAGAATGGGATGAGCCGGTAAAACAACCCGAACTATCCAGCATGCGGGTAGTGGCCAGCACGCCGCAAAGTGTAAAAGCACAAAAGCAAACGGTAAAAGCCGAAAGCATGGACGCCGTAAATGCTGCCGCCAAAAGCATGCAAAGCGATGCTCCGGCCTGTAACACCTGCGGACACATTACCGTGCGCAGCGGCACTTGTTACAAATGCTTAAACTGCGGCAACTCCATGGGGTGCAGCTAATCATACTTAGGACGGAAAAACCAAACCTATGTACCCGAACTAGAATCCCGCCTTTCGGCGGGATTTTTATTTAAAGGAAGAGGAATAAAGGAGTAAAAAAAGGGACGGTGATCGTCCCTTTTTTTTTACTTAAAAAGATTGTTGACCGCTCCCGACAGCATCGGGTACTTGTCCACTACAAAATCTTTGATGGTTTCAATTACTTTTTGTGCCTGTTCGTCGCTGAGGCCGGCCTGCGATTTTAACTTCTCGATCAGTTCTGTTACCTGGCCTTGTGCGTTGTCTTTGTTCAATCCAAACATTGATCGCTGGGTTTAAAGATTTAAAAATGATCTTACCGGAAGCCTAACCGGAAGCGAAAGAAAAAAAGGAGCATGCACCATCATCTCACCTCCTCCATCGGTCATCGCTCCTTAGGCTACTTTCAATAAACTTAATTTGCTCTTGTCAAACTTACGCTTGGCGTATTCCAGGTCAAGCGTAAAGAATTTTTCTTTGGAAGAAGGCAGCTCAAACATGGCATCGGTCAGTATGCCTTCGCAAATGCTGCGCAGCCCCCGGGCCCCCAGCTTGTATTCCACCGCTTTTTCCACCATAAAGGCCAGCACGTCATCTTCAATGGTTAACTTGATGCCTTCCAGCTCAAACAGGCGGATGTACTGTTTCATTAAGGCATTTTTGGGCTCCGTCAGAATGGCTCTCAAGGTTTCGGCATCCAGCGGGTCCAGGTGGGTAACCACCGGCAAGCGCCCCAGTAGCTCGGGAATCAATCCAAAAGCCTTGAGGTCCTGGGCGTTTACATAGCGCAGCAGGTTCTTTTTCATGTTTTCCTGAAGCACTTTGTCTACATTAAAGCCAATGGTATTGGTTTGCACCCGGCGGGCAATGATCTTGTCAATCCCGTCAAAAGCACCCCCGCAAATAAAGAGGATGTTTTGCGTGTTGATCTTGATAAGCTTTTGCTCGGGGTGTTTTCTTCCGCCCTGGGGGGGCACCAGAACATCGGTGCCTTCCAGCAGCTTCAGCATGCCCTGCTGCACGCCTTCCCCGCTGACGTCGCGGGTAATGGAGGGGTTGTCGCTTTTTCGGGCAATCTTATCTATTTCATCAATGTAAACAATGCCCCGTTCCGCAGCGGCCACATCGTAATTGCACACCTGCAGCAGGCGGGTCAAAATGCTTTCCACGTCTTCACCCACATAGCCGGCTTCGGTAAACACGGTTGCATCCACAATGGTGAAGGGAACGTTCAGCAGCTTGGCAATGGTTTTCGCCAGCAGGGTTTTCCCCGTTCCGGTTTCCCCCACCATTACGATATTGCTCTTTTCAATTTCAATTTCGTCTTTAATGGTTTCGGAGGTTTTGTACTGCAGCCGCTTGTAGTGGTTATACACCGCTACGGCCAGTACTTTTTTGGCTTCATCCTGGCCAATGACGTATTCATCAAGAAATTTTTTAATCTCGATGGGTTTTTTAACGGTGAGTTTAAAGGCCGATCCGCTAGCGGATTTGTCGTCGCGGACCATCAACTCCTGGTCAATAATTTCACGGGCATGCTCCACGCAGTTTTCACAGATATGTCCTTCCTGTCCGGCAATCAGGATCTTTACTTCGTCCCTGCTACGGCCACAGAATGAACAGTGTAATATGTTTTTTGCCATTTAGTTGTTTCTGGTAGTTAAATAGAATGCTTTATTTGGATAAAAGCTGCATTTGAACGGGCAAAAATAGAAAATTCCTTTTGGCGAAAGGGTTTCTGGGCAAGATTATAAGAAATAATTAGGGGAAGAAAGGGCCCGGCTGGATTGCGGCTGGCCCTTTTGCGATGGGTTCTGTTAGGGTTTCTGACCGAAGATTGTGGTGCAAAGCAGACTGGTAATGCACGGAGCGGTTTCATTATCAAGAGTTTGTTGTTAAAAAGAAAAACCCTGCCTTGTTTGGCAGGGTGGCAATGGTTTGAGAAAAACCATTAATATAATTTATCTACAATTTTATCGACAATGCCGTATTCAATTGCTTTTTGGGCATCCATCCAGTAATCCCGTTCAAAATCTTTCTTGATCCGTTCAATGGTTTGGCCCGTGTTTTCAGCCAATATACGGGCTCCCATGTTTTTGGTGCGTAAAATTTGCTCCGCATGAATTTCCATGTCCGCACTCACGCCCTGGATATGTCCACCCAGTGAAGGCTGGTGAATCATGACCTCGCCATGGGGGTAAATCAACCGCCTGCCCTTTTCGCCGCCGCTCAAAAGGATGCTGCCCATGGAGGCAGCCAGGCCCATGCAGATAGTGCTTACAGGCGATTTAATCAGTTTCATGGTGTCGTAAATAACCATGCCGCTGGTTACAGAGCCGCCGGGGCTGCTGATGAAAAACTTAATTTCCTCGCCGGGGTTATCGGCTTCCAGCAACAACAGTTTGGTAACCACGTCTTTGGAGGACTTGTCATCCACAACCCCCCATAAATAAATAGAACGGGATTGAAAAAAATATTTCTCCAGCCTTTTGTACAGCATTCGGGTATCCACCTCTGCCCGTTCTTCCTTTTCCTCTTCGGTCTCGGGTTCGCCGGGCACACCGGGAGTGCCGGGATCGGGTTGGGGCTGGGGTTGCATTCTGTTCCAAAGTCTGTATTGATCTTGTATGCTCATTTCTTGTCCTTTTAGTCGTTTACTTGTTTTGTTTCAGCTTTCTTTTCCTTGCGGGGGTTGACCAACAACACTTCGTCAACCAACCCGTAATCCTTGGCCTCGGGAGCAGTCATCCAATAATCACGGTCAAAATCCGATTCCACCCGGTCCATGTTTTGTCCGGAGTGGTTGCAAACGATCTCGTACAATTCTCTTTTCAGCTTGCGGATCTCTTTTACCGTCACTTCAATGTCGGTGGCCTGCCCGCCAATGGCGCCACTGGGCTGGTGCATCATGATGCGGGAATGTTTTAACGCGGCCCTTTTGCCCTGGGTGCCGGCTGCCAGCAAGACGCTGCCCATGGAGGCGGCCATGCCAATGCAAATGGTGGCTACATCGGGAGAAACATATTGCATGGTGTCGTAAACCCCCAGGCCCGCATAAACGCTGCCGCCGGGAGAGTTGATGTACATGTTGATATCCCGGGTGCGGTCGGCCGAGTCCAGGAAAAGAAGTTGGGCGGTAATGATGTTGGCAACCTCGTCGTTGATGGGGTAGCCCAGAAAAATAATGCGGTCCATCATCAACCGGCTGTATACATCCATAACGGCCACATTCATGGGCCGTTCTTCAATGATATTGGGAGTCAGCGCTGTTACCAAATACTTGCCGTAGCTGTCCAACGTATTGCTCGACATTCCTCTGTGCTTGACGGCGTATTTTTCAAATTCTGAAGTATAACTCATATCGTCTATGTTAGATTTTTAGCAATTTAATGGATTGTGTGGTATCAAATACCGTGCTTACCCCAAAATCGGACAAAATGCCAGAGAGAGGAAGTAAGATTTAAGATGTAATCATTAATATTTCAGATAAAGGCTTTGCCGTAAACAAAAGAGGGCCGTTTTTAAACAACCCTCTTAAATATGAAATCTTAAATAGTACATTCCTAGTGATGATGGTGCTGGTGCTCTTCGTTCATGTGAATGAACTCTTCCTTGCTAACCGGGGTTTCCACTGCATTGACTTTCTCTTCGGCCCAGTCAAACACTTTTTGTGTTTGTAAGCGGTTGTACGCATCTTCCACATATTTCCTGTCCTTCATCATTCTGTCGATATAATCTCTTACCCACTGTTGCTCTTCGTCCAGGTTTTGCATGCCCATATACCCCAGCAACTGCTGTTTGGCAAATTGGCGCAGGTCGTCCTGCTGTACCTGTATGTCGTTGTCCCGGATGATTTTATCGGTGATGAGCGACCACTTCAGTTGGTTCAGGAAGGAAGGAAATTCCTGCTCTACCTGCTCATCGGTTTTGGGCTGCTGGTTCTCACCCTGGGTTTTCAGCCAACGCTTTAAAAAGTCGGCAGGAAAATCAATCTGGGTATGATCCAACAAAACATGATACAAACTGTGGTGCAGTTGGTTGCGGCTTTCGGCATCCCATTGTTTTTGCAATTCTTCTTGAATGCGGCTGCGGAAGGCTTCTTCGGTTTTGATCTCGTCGTTGGGGAACAGCTGGGTGAAAAACTCTTCGTTCAATTCCCGGGGCTCAACCAGGCCTACTTTGGTGATGAGCACTTTAAAATGTTTGCCGGTAGCGCTGTCTAGTCCCAGATCGCTTAAAATCCATTCTTTTTCTTTGGCATCAAAGGCTTCGTCCAGAGTTAACTGAAGCGTATCGTCTTTCTTTTTGCCGATTAATGAGGGGCGAAAGCTTTCATTAAAATATTTAACCAATAGGGAGTTGTCTTTGCGAATGCCGCCTTCCACTTCGGTGCCGGCCGCATCGGTTTCTATAAAGGTGACATTCAGTACGTTCTCGTCTCCGGTTACGGCTTCCGGTTCGGTCATGTTGCCGTAGCGGGTGCGCAAACGTTCTATTTCTTCCTGAAGCATTTCGTCGGTAACGGTTACCTTGTATCTTTTCACCGGCTCTTTGGAAAGCTCGGGCAGCTGAAAGTCCGGCTTCAGGCCCACTTCAAAGGTGAAGGTGTAATTGTTTGGGTTGTTGACATCCAGTTGGCTCAGGTTCATGTCCACGGGCAGGGGCTGGGCAAAAATGTCCAGTTTTTCTTCTTCAATAAATTTGAACACTTCCTTGTCCACGGTTTTCAAAACCTCATCTGTAAAAAGAGACGAGCCGTACATTTTTTTGATCAGGCCCGCGGGTACCATTCCTTTGCGGAAACCGGGGATGTTGGCTTTTTTGCTATACTCTTTCAGGGATTTTTCAAATTGGGGGAGATAGTCTTCTTTATTGATGGTAACACGAAACTGTTTGTGTAAAGGCGCAACTTCTTGCTGGGTAACTGTAGCCATGTGATTAGTTGATAAGTTGATTGGTTGATAAGTTGATAGGAGAGAGAAAAAGTTTTCAGAAAGAACCAATCAACAACTCAACTATTCAACTTATCAACCTAAAAAGTGCGGGTGGAGGGACTCGAACCCCCATGCCTCGCGGCGTCAGATCCTAAGTCTGATACGTCTACCAATTTCGCCACACCCGCTTTGAGATTAAAGGTAGGTGGCTTCAAGTCCAGGGTCGCCCTTGCTGCCTTACACCTTAGCCATTTACCTTTTAATGGGGTGCAAAAGTAAGGGTTTCGGATTATTTAAAACTTAATTGTGCAAACTTCTTATGTTCGCTTGCCTTAAACAAATAGTTAAAAACCGTCATCAGCCATTTTCCAATCTGCCTGCCGCTCTGTCACTACGGGTAAGTGCGCTGATAAAGCAGTAAATTCGTAATCAATGGAAACTGTAGCGTTACCGAAATATAATTTGAATGAAGAGCAGGAAAAAAAGCTGATTTTAAGAGAGTACCGTTCCCTGTTGCGGTTGCTGAAATCCCGCATCAAACCCGGCGACAGAAAGATGATCCGGCATGCTTTTGAAATGGCGGCCGATGCGCACAAAACCATGCGCCGCAAAAGCGGGGAGCCCTATATTCTTCACCCCATTGCCGTAGCCAAAATCTGCGTGGAGGAAATTGGCCTGGGGGTTCGTTCGACTATTTGTTCCTTGTTGCACGATACCGTGGAAGATACCGACATCAGTTTGGAGGATGTTCAAAAAGAATTTGGAAGCGAAATTGCCAAGATTGTTGACGGGCTGACAAAGATCTCCAATGTCATCGATGTCAACGCTTCGCAACAAGCGGAGAATTTTCGAAAAATATTGCTGACACTGACCGATGATCCCCGGGTGATTTTGATCAAGCTGGCCGACCGCCTGCAC
>JAEVYV010000090.1 GCA_023392575.1 Bacteroidota bacterium
GCTCTCAGCAATGCAAGTTCGCAAACGGCAATTGTTGCCGGGCATGGTGATGCAGCGCCTTCCTTAAAAAAATGGAAGGTAAAAACAGCCGTTGGGGGCGGTCCTGTTCTGCTTCAAAATGGCGATATAAAAATTACCAACGAAGAGGAACGAAAGTTTTATGGCAAAGCCATTAACGACAAGCATCCCCGCACAGCTATGGGGTATACCCGGGACAATAAACTGATTATTTTGGTGATTGAAGGCCGCAACCCCAATGCCGGTGGCGCCACCCTCACACAGGAAGCACAAATACTCAAAGACCTCGGCTGCGTTGAAGCATTAAATTTAGATGGAGGCGGCAGCAGTTGCTTGTTGATCAACGGCAAAGAAACAATAAAGCCCTCCGACAAAAGCCAGAGGGCCGTACCTGCGGTGTTTATAATTACAAGCAATAGAAGTAAGAATTAAGAAGTAAGAATTCAAAAGTCAAAAAAGGAGTCTCATGGGTAAGGGCTCCTTCTTATTTTTTAATTTTTACTTTTAAATTTTTCATTTAACACTCACTCTCTTATTTCCCAAACCAGGGCGCTGGCGCCTAAAATGGCGGCATCGGCTTCCTGCAGCTCGCTAAACACCAGCTTTATTTTGTTTTGAAAGATCGGCAGCAGGTTTTTTTCCATGTGCTCCCGGGTAGGAGCCAGGATCAGGTCGCCGGCCTTGATCACTCCGCCAAACAAGATAATTGCCTCGGGCGAAGAAAACATTATAAAATTTGCCAGCGACTCGCCCAGGATCTGTCCGGTAAAGCGGTATACTTCCTGTGCAATCTTATCGCCTTTGACAGCGCACTCGTAAACAATTTTTGAATCAATTTGTTCGGGCTTCCATTGGCGCAACAGGCTTTCCTCGGTGCGTTCCTGCAACAGCTCCCTTGCCGTAATGGCAATACCGGTGGCCGAACAATAGGCTTCCAGCGAACCATCCAGCTTGGTTGACCAGTGCTTTCTTCCTCCGGGGCGGATAATGGTATGCCCCAGCTCGCCAGCAAAACCATCATGGCCATAAATCAACTGGCCATTGGCCACAATGCCGCTGCCCACGCCGGTGCCCAGCGTAATCATGATAAAATCCCGCATTCCCCGGGCCGCTCCGTACGTCATTTCGCCAACAGCGGCTGCGTTGGCATCGTTGGTCAAAGAACAGGGCAGTCCGAACTTGTTGGTCATCAGCTTTACCAGCGGAATAACGCCCCGCCACTGAAGGTTGGGAGCATAATCAATGGTGCCGGTGTAATAATTACCGTTTGGTGCGCCAATACCAATGCCTTTTATTTTGCCGTCGTAGGCATGGGCTTGGATGATGGGGCTAAGCGTTTTGTACAGCGCCTCGATATAGTCTTCCACTTCGGTGTAGGCGTCCGTCCGCAATTCGCCTTTTTCTACAATTTCGCCGCGGTGGTTTACAATTCCGTATTTCGTGTTGGTACCGCCAATGTCAATTCCAATAGCAAATTCGTTTGATAGGTCGATCATTCTATTATTTATTTTCTGTTACATCCAAGGCGCTTTCCGGAGACGTTTCCAGTGGCTGCAGGTCTTCGTCCGCTGCGCTTTCGTAGTCTATACCTTGCCGTTTTAATATGCCCCGAACAATGAATGCAAAGAAAGCAATATAAGCAAAGCAAATAACAGCCACCCAGTAAGACTGGTGGATGCCGGTTCCCACTACGTCAGATTTTGTTTGAATATAATCCGCTAATTTACCCTGTATTGGTGGAATAATACCACCACCCAGGATCATCATAATAAGAAAAGCGGAACCCTGCGACTGGTACTTACCCAACCCCAATATAGAAAGGTTGAAAATAGCAGGCCACATGATAGAGCAGAACAAGCCTCCGCTTAAAAAGGCATAAATCGCCACCTGCTGTTTACTCATAATACCAATGATCATGGCCAGCAATCCCAGTGTACTAAAGATCAACAGTGTTCTTGCCGGCTTGTCCTTGCTAAAATAAAAAGCCGCCATTAGCACCAGCACACAGAGAATAAAATAGATCAAAGGTCTCACATCGTACTGCGAGATGGCGATCACCCCGATCACAATCCCAAATGCTACCAGGGGAACCAGAAGCATTAAGAGTTGCCGTGTAGATGATTTCAGATTAAACGCAGAAATGGCCCCAGTCCAGCGGCCGATCATCAAACTACCCCAATACATCGATACAAAGGGAGCTACCTGCGAGGAGTGGTGTCCGCCAAAATCGGGTTGTTTCAACAGCTCACCCATGTTACTTACGATGGTCACTTCCACACCCACATATACAAAAGGGCCAGCATACCCAAAACCAGTTGCGGATATTTCATGGCGCCCCAACCATCCGGATTCCGGCGGGCACTCCAGTTGGAAAATAACAATCCGAGAACAACTATGGCTAAAGCGCCAAACAGCCATTTCATTCGGTAGGTTTCCAGGCTGTGTTTTTCCACATCGGATAAGGTAGCCGGATCGGTTTTATAACTATCAAAAACCGGAACGAACATCACAATCAGCAAACCCGTCATGATCAGCAAAGAATACAAGGCCTTGTTTGCTTTTTCTGTTTTTTCAGTAGAAACCCCGGATGGGACTTTTTTAGAAAAAAAGAACAAGGCTGCCGCCCCAATAAACAAAATACCGACTGCGGTATAAAGAATGATCACTTTGCTTAAACTCAGTGACGCAATTTTTTCATCAGTAATAGCGGCCGTGGTACCAAACAAAGCAAAAGAAACCACAATAGGCCCGATCATGGTACCAAAGGAATTGACGCCACCGCCTAAATTCACACGGCTGGTGCCCGTTGAAGGGTCGCCCAGCGAAATGGCGAAGGGCTGTGCGGCGGTCTGTTGTAAGGAAAAGCCAAGCGCTACAATAAATAACCCAAACAACATGCCTGCAAAGGCGTTGGCATTTACCGCAATGATCATGGCCACCGCACCAATGGCAGAAAACAATAAGCCATAAACAATGCTTTTCTTGTATCCCCATTTGGCTACAAGGTCATTCCCGCCAAAAGCCCCATAGGCAAAAAGCACCAGGGCGCCAATGTAATACGCCGTGTAAAACGCAAAGTCTACCAGCTGGCTTTGAAACTGATCGAGCTGAAAATAGTGCTTGCAAAAAGGAATAAAAACACTGTTGCCGGCGGCGATGAACCCCCAGAAGAAAAACACCGTTACTAGGGTGCTTAAGGCGCCGTAATTGGTAGGAACGTAAGCACCTGTGGCCGGTGCTGCAATGTTCCTGTTCGGTCCCATGGATGTTGCCATACTGTTTTGGTTTAATTGTGATTTGAAAGTAATAAGTTTCATTCATAGAAAAATCGTTGCGGCCAATATGTGTAAAAGATTTTGCTCTACCTTCAGGCTGGATCTGTTTGAATTATGGAAATTATTCACGTATCAGCCGAATGTTACCCCGTAGCTAAGGCAGGAGGGCTGGGCGATGTGGTAGGAGCCCTGCCCAAATACCAGAACGAACTGGGACATATTGCCAAAGTGGTCATGCCCATGTACCGCACCAAATTCCTGTACAGCAACGAATGGGAACTGGTGCACGAAGGAGGGCAACACCTGGGCGGGCACTTTTTTAAATACGCCGTCATCAAGGAGAAAACCAATAAGCTCGGCTTCGATCTTTACCTGGTGGACATCAACGGCTTGCTGGACCGGGAAAAGATCTACGGCTATGACGACGACACCGAACGGTTTATCGGCTTTCAGCTTGCCGTGTGCGACTGGATCAGCAAATGGGCCCACCAGCCCCACATCATTCACTGCCACGATCACCACACAGGCCTGATCCCTTTTTTCATCAAATACGCGTATGCTTTCAATCACCTGGCAAACATTCCCACGGTGTTCACCATTCACAATGCGCAATACCAGGGCCAGTTTGGCTGGGATAAATACTACCTCTTGCCGCCCTACGATACTTATAAATGGGGGTTGTTGGATTGGGACAACGCCATCAATCCATTGGCCTCGGCGGTAAAATGTGCCTGGAAAGTAACCACCGTTAGTCCCAGTTACCTTGATGAACTGCGGTATTCGGCTAATGGCGTAGAAAAATTAATGCAGTACGAACAAGGGAAAAGCGTAGGCATTTTAAACGGTATTGACGCCGATGTATGGGATCCTGCAAAAGACAACTATCTGATCAAAAATTATGACGAGCATTTGGTAAAGGAGGGCAAACGAAAGAACAAAAAAGAACTGGCCGCACAGTTTGGATTTGATCCGGACAAGCCCCTGATTTCCTTTATTGGAAGATTGGTGGGAGAAAAGGCCGCCGATGTATTGCCGGATGCCATCCGGAACTCCATTTACCAGCACCGGGGCAATGCCAACTTTTTGATCCTCGGTTCCGGCGAATCCCATGTGGAAGACCGGCTGGAGGAAGTAAAACACCAGTTGAACGGCTATGTTAACACCTATATCGGTTACTACGAGGCCCTGAGCCATTTGATCTATG
>JAEVYV010000098.1 GCA_023392575.1 Bacteroidota bacterium
GTAATGGCCCGGAGGGTTTGGTTCATTTCGGTTTTAAAATTCAGCAGCGTTTCGCTCAGCTCTTTGCGGTTGTCTTTGGATGCGCTGGAAATTTCTTCCCGGTTGATGCGGAAGTCTTCCCGGAGATTGGCGGTAAGCTTGTCCAGCTTGCCAAACAACTCGTCCAGCTTATAGGAAAGGGCAAAAAGATTGTTATTGGGGCGGGGCCGAAAAACAATAATGAGCACCAGGGCAATAGCCGTAAGGATACAGGAAACAAGCAGTAATGGGTCCATAAGTTTTTTAAAATGATAATGATTCGGAAGGGTAATATTAGGACTCCTTTCCAAATTCTCCAATGCAGAAAAGCAAACCAGCGTTTTTCCCGCTCACGACGTTTGAAGCACGGAACCTACCGCCCCACCCACCAGGCGGTTGGCGGAGCAGGATGGTCCAGAAAAAGGGCCTCCCCGATCATGGGGTGAAGTACCGCAACACCCTTATTCGCGGCTTCGGCCATGAGCCGGATGATGGGCTCATCCCAGGCATGGGTGGACAGGGAAAACTTGGACCAGTGTACGGGCAAAAGCGTCCGGGCCCTCAGGTCGAGGGCCGCCTGCACCACTTCTTCGGGCATCATGTGTATATGCTTCCAATATTTATTGTACTGGCCGTTTTCCAGTATGGCCAGGTCAAAAGGCCCGTAGGCATTACCGATGACCTTAAAGTGGGCATCGTACCCCGAGTCGCCGCCCAAAAAAACTTTTCTGACCGGCGTGTGCAACACAAACGAAAGCCAAAGCGAACGGTTTCGTTTAAAGCCCCGTCCCGAAAAATGCCGGGACGGGGCAGTGTGCACCACAAAGCCTTTTTCCAGCACCTCGGTTTCGTTCCAGTCTTTTTCAATGATATCGGCGGGGTTATAGCCCCAGCGTTCCAGGTGCGCCCCCACGCCCAGGCCTGTGATCACCTTAGCCACTTTGGGCTTTAGCTGCACCAGGGTTGCGTGGTCCAGGTGGTCGTAATGATCGTGTGTGATGAAAAGACAATCAATGAAAGGAAGATCGTTTACCGAATACACATTCGTGCCCTTAAAGCTTCGGGTGGTAAAGGCTAACGGCGACGCATGACCGCTAAATACCGGATCAACCAAAAACCGCTTTCCGCTCAATTGCAAAAAATAAGAAGAGTGCCCAAACCATACCAGCACATCTCTGTTGGGATCAAGGCGGAGCAGATCTGTTTTTTGAAACGGAAGGGATTCGGCAGGAACGGCCCTTTTGCTTTTGTCCAGGAATACCGCCTTCAGCACCTTACCCAGGGTGGCACCTTCGGTAAAGGAGGGCGTGGGACTGAGGTTTTGAAACTGTCCCTGCCGGTAATGAGGCGAGGCCTGGATTTTTTTTAAGCGCCGGCCCGAAGGATACCGGCCAAACTGCGGTTGTTGCAGAAAAAGCCCAAAAGCCGCCACCAGTACCAAAACAATAACCAGAAACAGGATCATGAATGAAATTAAGGAACAAAGATTGTGCAATTTGGAAGATCCTGGCTAAAAGGCCGGTATGTCGTGGTCAAGGACCAAGGACTAAACGAAGGTTTGAATCTGCTCTCTTTTGTTGAACAGACCGACCCGTGGTTCTGGGTGGTGCCCGCCACAGTTTTCATTGCAAAGCAAAACACACCAAGCCGATCTTTTTGCATTAAAAAGTGAGGGGTAAGGCTTGAAAGATCCATGGAGAAACCGATACCTACGTGTGGAGCTTATTTTTTCAACCAAAACTCACTTTCCCACCGGCTGCAGGAGGGCTTTTCCCGGGAAAGTTGTGTGTAGATGTGATCCAGCGCTTCCGCCGGCAGGGTTCTTTCGGCATAGGGAAAGAACTCTCTTTCCTCAAAGCGAATATGATCGTTCAGATCATCGGCCAGTTGGGCCAGCAAAACCTCATCGGCAATATTTGCATTAATGTGCACCAATGCTTCGATTCCCTGATGCTCTTCAATCATGCGCTGCACCAGCGGATCTGCGGCCGGTAAATGCACCGCCAGTATGTGCTCCTCTTCGGTAAAATGCTCCTGCAAATGATTCTGCCAATACCACTGCACAAACTGGGCAATCAGGTTAATATCCGTTCCGTTTCTCAGCCCTTGTTTTATCTTCCAGCCAAACAACAATCCTTCGTGGTGTTCTCTGGAAAGCGGCGCTAATTGCGAACTGCGTTTAATGGGTTTGGGAGAAGTATTCATGTCAACTTTTTGATAGCGTAAATTTAACTATAAAAGAGCTTCCTTCTCCATTTGCAAACTATCCCGGTATTCGTAAATGCTTTTTTGTCCCAATTCATTTTGATCCTTCAGACACAAACCTTCGGTTCGGTCCGTTTCGGTCCATTCATACCCCCGGCGCCGGTACACACAGGCATACAATCCAAATAACTGAAAAAACTGTTCTTTCAGGGTCCGCACTGTAGTCCAGGGATAAATGCGCAAGGGTTCGTTTGTCTCCTTTCCGGCGAGGGCCTTCATTTTAAAATCCGGTTGAAGCTTCGGCCTATTACCGTTTTGCCGGGTCTGCGGTCTATCAAAAAACTCTAGTTTTAAAAACGGATATTTCCTTTTAAAGGAAGATTGTACATCACCCAACCGCATGGGTTTTTCTAATGGCAGTATCATAGGGATGGGTTTTGCTGAATGAACACTTCATACAGTTTTTCCAGCACAAGATTGATGATGTCTTTTACATACCGAAAACCAAAGGCGATCACCAAAAGAGAAATGAGCCAAACAGCATATTGCCTGTAATCGGTAGCCCCGGCAGATGGATTTGCTGTAAACATGATTAAGGGATTTAAGATTCAACGGCAAGGTAGATACTTCCTCTTTCACAGGAAATGAGATTTGTCACCGGTGCAACTGATAAGCATCAGGAAGAAAAAGAGATGGTTGTTTTTCGCAAACCTTAGAGAATTGTAGTGGAGCAGGGCGCTGAAGGTTCAGGCCGGGCGGCTCAGCTTTTGTTTTATCTCATCCATCAGATCGGTTTGCACCTGCTGAATTTCAAACAGGGTTTTCATTTGTTCGCTAATCAAAAGATCCAGTTTTTGATGCAGGTTACGCACTTCAATTTCGGCCTTGAGGTTAATGAGGTAATCATTTACAGCCCTTTGCCGGTCTTTTTCTTCCTTACGGTTTTGACTCATCATGATAATGGGCGCCTGCAAAGCCGCAATGGTAGATAAGAACAAATTCAGCAGGATAAACGGATAGGGATCAAAAGGCCTGGACAATAAAAATAAGTTGATGCCCATCCAGACAAGCATCAATCAACAAAAAGGAGGATAAAGGACCAGCTATCGCCAAATGCGGTCACCTTGTCGGCCACCAGGCTGGTAAAGGGTGGGTTTTTCTCTTCAAAACCGTAGAGTTTTTCGGAAATGAGTTTTTCTTCTTCAATGGATTGAATCACGATATCGTGCAGTTTGTTCAAATGCAGGTTTTCGGTGTCCAACAGGCTTTGGAGTTTCTCCTTGCTCATATTTGCCAGCGGTTTCATTTATGGGCGATGAACAAAGGCACCCGGTGTTCTTCTATAACCGGCGCCACAAAGCTTTTGCGAAACATTTGCGACAACTGCGAACGGCCAAAAGCGCCGGACACCAGCATGGCTCCCGGCCTGGCCTTCAACCAGGTGTTAAAATATGGCTGCGAATTTTTATCCAGTTTCAACAACTCCAGGTTTTTGAAATGGCAGCGGGCCCATTCTTCGATATTTTCTTTGGCGGGAATGGGCTGGTCTTTTCCGGCCCAATACACCAGCAAGGTGGGAAGAGCGGTGAGTTGGGAAAACAAAAAAGAAAATTGCTTCATGGCATGTAAGGAGGAAGCACCGCCATCGTAAGCCAGAACAACCGCCTGGGGCAGCTCATATCTTTCGGGCACCACCACCACGGGACATTCGGAAGCGTGCAGGGTTTCTTTCATCGAATCGTCGACACCGGCGCCCAGGTTCAGGTAAAAATTTTCTCCGCCCAAAATCATCAGATCGGAAAAGCGGCTTTCTTTCTGCAGTTCGGGAACCACAAATCCGTAAAAATCCCGGTGCACCGCAAAGGTCATTTTGTTTCGCTTGCACAGTTCTTCAAACCGCTCAATGTTTTTTTGAACCAGTTCGGCATCCGTTTCTTCCAGCATAGGAATGACCATAGCCCCGGCCACACCGGCGGTATAACTCCATAGATTGGCAAAATCTACCTGCGGCACAAAAGCAGCCGTCACCAAAACCGGCTCACGCTGGTTGAGCCAACGGGCAAATTCAAATGCCCCTTCCGAAAAATTGGTGTTGTCAAAAACCATCAAAACCTTTTTCATATCCTGGTTTTTTAGTCATTGAAAACACCCTGCCACACAGGGTAACAGGGCGATCATTTGGTTGTTCCTAAATAAAAGAACGGCTTTGCACAATTGCTTTGGTTGCGACCGGATGGACTTTTTGGAAAAGCCGAAAAGAAAAAACCGGTCTTTATACCTGGCATCCTTTACAAGCAAAACCAAAGCTAGTTGCCGCCAAAAAAATAAACCCCGATAATGGTCAGCTGAAGACATGAGACTGGTCAATTCGAGCGGACGCATGCTTCTGTTAGATCAATCTGTTAGGTGCTGCCGGATAGCAACCACGGCCCACTATTCTATAAAAGATTCAACTCGTCAACCTCAAACCGCTGCTACAAGGGAAGGCCGTTTGTTTTCAAAGCCGGTGCCCAGCAGGCGCACCTCGATTATTTTTTGACACAGCCCGGTTTTTAGTTGGTGCTTATCCAGTTCCAGTTGTCTTTTTATGTTTTCAATGGTGCGGACTTCCGCTGCAGGCGTTGTTGGGTCCATAAACGTAGGACTAAGCAAATCAAGGGTGATACACAGGTCCTGAAAAGTGCCCAACTCTTCTGTGAAGGCTTCAATCTGGCTGCGGCTGCTCCAGGAGGCTGGCACAAAAAACACCATATAGGCAGCAACATAGTCCCAGGTGTACAGAATATCTTTTAAGATTTTTCTGAGCTGATGCAGATCCCTATCCTGCCACTGCTCCAGAAGCACAATATGGTGCAAGGCACCGGCCTTTTCCCAAAGGAAATTTTTGCGTTGTTTTCGTTTTAATTTTTGAGGAAGCCCGTGTTTGTATCTTTTGCATTTGTTTAAAACAGCCGCCCCGCCCGCTAGCCCTTCTGCCCTTTGTTTCCAGTGGTGCTCTTCCATCTCCAGCCATTTCAAATAGGTTCCCGGCCAGGCTTCGCCGGGTGTGGTTACATAAGGAAGGCGTTGCCGCTGCAACTGCAGGTTGCGGACAGAACCGGTGAAATGATACAGATCGCGGATCTTTTGAGGCAGTTTTAATTTTCCGGGCCGGGCCACGGCGTGCTTCAGCAACCTGAGAAAAGCCCGGAACCGCTTCACCCTGACCCGGAACCGGTGCACATCGTCCTCCTTGAAATCCCGAAGCACCGTTTCGTAGAGGCGGTCCAGTTTTTTCAAATGGCGTATGACAACTTTTGCCGGTTTCATAATTCTTCGAAGGTTAAGGGGCAACCGCCAGTTTTTTTTCTGCCGCCACGATATTTTCAATGCCCTTGAGTAAGGCATCGGCGTTAAAGGAAATACTGTTGATGCCTTTTTCTACCAGAAACTGTGCAAACTGCGGCAGATCGCTTGGCGCCTGGCCACACAGCCCAATTTTTACTCCCGCTTTTTTGGCCTTGTCAATCATCAGCCCAATCATGGTACGGGCCGCTTCGTCCTGCTCGTTGAAAAGACCGCTCACCAGGTCCGAATCACGGTCAATACCCAGCGTTAATTGGGTAAGGTCGTTCGAGCCAATGGAAAAGCCGTTGAACAGGGCGGCAAATTTTTCGGCCAGCAGCACATTGCTTGGGATTTCGGCCATCATATATATCTGAAGCGACTGATCGCGGTTTCTGTCCAGTCCATAACCGGCCAGGGTATCAATGACCCTGCGGGCCTCATCCAGGGTGCGGCAAAACGGGATCATGACTTTGGTATTGGTCAGGCCCATGTTCTCCCTTACCATTTTTATGGCCTCGCATTCCAGCCGAAACCCGTCTCGATACAGGGGATGGTAATAACGGGACGCTCCGCGAAAACCCAGCATGGGGTTTTCTTCGTGCGGCTCGAAATCTTTGCCGCCGATAAGGTTGGCGTATTCGTTTGTTTTAAAATCACTCATACGCACAATGACCTCCCTGGGGTAAAACGCTGCGGCTATGGTGGCAATGCCCTGGGCCAGCTTCTCAACAAAAAATTGTTTTTTGTCGGGGTAGGAAAAAGTCAGTGCTTCTATTTTTCTTTTCACGTCTTCGTCCCGCAGCTCCTCAAATTTTGCCAAAGCCATCGGATGTATCTGAATGGCATGGTTGATGGTGAATTCAAGCCGCATCAGTCCCACGCCGCTGGTGGGGTAAAAAGAAAGCCTGAAGGCCTGATCGGGGTCGCCCACAATAAGCATGGCTTCGGTCAGCTCCGGTTTTGGAAAGGTGGTAAAATCCGTTTCCCTTACCCGGTAGTCAATCTGCCCCTTGTAGATCTTTCCGGTTTTCCCTTCGGCGCAGGAAACCGTGATCCGCTCCCCGTCTTTTATTGTGTCGGTAGCATTTCCGCAGCCAACCACGGCAGGCACGCCCAACTCCCGTGCAATGATGGAAGCATGGCTGGTACGCCCCCCTTTATTGGTGACGATTGCTGCGGCTTTTTTTAAAACAGGATCCCAATCCGGACTGGTCACATCCGTAACAATGATCTCGCCGGGGTTTAGCTTTTCTGTGTCCCTGGGCGAGGACAAAATGCGGGCAACGCCGCTTGCTATTTTCGAGCCCACGGCATTACCGGTGGCCAGCACCTGGCCGGTTTGCACCAACTGGTATTCCTGGGCCACCAAAGGGTTTTTTACCGATTGAACCGTTTCGGGCCTTGCCTGTATGATGAAAAGTTCCTGTGTCAGTCCGTCTTTGGCCCATTCAATATCCATGGGTTTGCCGTAGTGTTCTTCAATCAACAGGGCCCAGCGGGCCAGCTTTGTTATTTCTTTGGCTTCCAGCACAAACCGGTTTCGTTTGTCCGGTGGGGTGGGCAGGTTTACCGTTGCCGACCGCCTGCTTTCGTCATAGACCATGGTCAGTTCCTTGGTCCCTAATTTTTTTTGAATAACGGCATTTTTTCCCTGGATCAGGGTTGGCTTGAAAACAAAAAACTCGTCGGGGGTAACGGTTCCCTGAACCAGGTTTTCGCCCAGCCCCCAAACCCCGCTTAAATGAATCAAATCCCGAAAACCCGACTCTGGTTCCAGGGTAAAGCCAACACCCGAACAGGCCTTATCGGACCGCACCATTCTTTGCACCCCCACGGAGAGGGCTACTTTTTCGTGGGCAAAACCCTTGTCCTCCCGGTATTTAATGGCCCGGTCGGTGTATAAAGAGGCAAAACATTTTTTTGTTGCTTCCAGCAGGTCTGCTTCGCCCTGGATGTTCAGATAGGACTCGTGCTGTCCGGCAAAACTGGCTTCGGGCAGGTCTTCGGCGGTGGCGCTGCTGCGCACGGCAACGGCCAGGTTTTCGCCCAGTTCTTTATAGGCGACACGAATGGCGGAGGCCATTTCTTTCGGCATACGCCCCTGCAGCACCAGGTTTCTTGCCCTGGCGCCAATATCTTTTAGGTTGGAGAACTGGGCCTTGTCCAACCCGTCCATCAACTGCGCCAGGGGCTGCCGTAAATTATTGGCGTCCAGAAAGGTCCAAAAAGCAAAAGCGGTTGTGGCAAAACCATCCGGCACCGATACGCCTTTTGCCGACAACTGGTTGATCATTTCGCCCAGGGAAGAATTTTTGCCGCCCACGGAGGCGATATCAGAAATGCCAATGTCTTTAAATTTTTTTATAAATGCTTGCATGACGATTGGTTTAGTTTGTGGTAATACCCGGGCTTTTGCCTGGGACAGGTCCTTATTTGTTGTGCGCAATAAACAGCGGAAGCGCTAAATGATTCATCAAAACATCGGCCATGCTGGGACGGAACAGCCGCGACATGCGGCTCCTTCGGTAGGCACCCAGCACCACCAGCGGGTTCTTTTTTTGATGGGCGAGATGAGAAACAATCTTATCTTCTATAAGCCCTT
>JAEVYV010000080.1 GCA_023392575.1 Bacteroidota bacterium
CCATATAAGGCCGTTTAATGTACCATAAAGGGTCGTTTAATATACCATAAAGAGCCGTTTAATGTACCATAAAGGGTCGTTTAATATACCATAAAGGGTCGTTTAATGTTCTATAAAAGGCCTTCTATGGAACATTAAAAGGTGCTCTTACGGTCGTACAAAAACCATTGGCCGCCCATGGAGGGGTCTTTTCGTGTATGGATTTGGGCCTGGAAATGAACCGGTTAGTGGGGCGGCTTTCTTTAACCGCGGGAATCATACGTTGTAAAACCCGTAGTATTACCAGGTAAACCCAACACATCTCTCCGTTTGGCACCGCCTTTCCCTGGTCGTTCTTTTCTTTGCCGGGGAGGCCCCGCAAAGTTTAATTGCTTTGAAAATGTGCTTGAGGAGATGCCCCGGGAAAAACAGTGGTTTCAAACTTGTTGCAAAGCATTACTGAGCGTACAAGTGTGCAATCCTTTGCCTCTGCTCAGGATAAACTTCACAGAAGCTTTATGGTAGTTCGGCAAGCTCACTACATTGCAGCCGGCTGCAAAATCTTAGCCTTCTATCAACTGCAGGTGCAGGTGCCGGGCCGCTTCGTTTAAAAAATTGGGGAGTATGTGTGCGTAGGTGTACATGATCTTGTCGGGATCGTTCAACTGCTCCACCATGCTTTGCCATTTTTCAAGGCCGTGGTTTTCGATCACGGTTTTCTTTTTGTCTTCGGTTTGCAAATGCAGGCTCATGCCCATGGCGTCGGCTTCGGGGTGGAACTGCGTGCCCACCATGTAGTCGTTAAAGCGAATGCCCATGATGGCCTGGGCAAAGGGCACATGCGGCCGGTATTTTTCGATGCACAGGATTTCGGCGCCCAGCATTTTTAGCTTGTTAAAGTCGGGGAGGGTAACCTGCCAGTCGCGGCTGTCCACCACGTAAAAGGGATCGGGGAGGCCAGCAAATACCGGGTCTTTCTGTCCTTCCAGGGTTACATGCACCGGGTACACGCCAAAAGAAGTAGACTTGCGTTTGCTGATATCGGCTACTCCGTAGTGGCGGCACACCAATTGAAAGGAGTGGCAAATAAAGAAGACGGATTTTTTATTGGGATTGGAGGCGTTGTTGTTCCATTCTTCCACACTGTTCAGCCAGTGGAAATAAGCGGCTTCCCATTCCGAGCCTTCGCTGTCCAAGGGACTGCCGGGTCCACCGCTGGAAATATAGATGTCGTAGGAAAGATCGGGCACTTGTTTTTTCAGCCGCACGTCAAATTCATCAAAATGGGTTTCTGCACGATTGTGCTCCGCCCAGCGGGTGATGATCTCGCGAATGCAACGCATGCCCTGGTTGGGCTGGCCTTCATTTAAATCTAAAATTGCAATACGTGTCATAGGCTTTCCGGGCGGCAAATTTACTGATTTGCAGGCAAAAGGCGGGCAAATGCAGTGCCAGAGGGGGATGGCAGGCGTGAGACGTCAAACGTCAAACGTGAAACGTGAGACAGGGATCAGTTTAATGATGCTCGTCAATCTTAGCTTTAAGTAGATTGATTTTAACAAACCAGGTTAAGTCTGACGTTTGCCGTCTCACGTTTCACGTTCATCATGGTTTCATAAAATTCTGACTTAGGGCCTGGTACATTTTTTCGGCCACAAAAGCATTGCCACCGGCATTCAGGTGCACGCCGTCGGTGGTAAGCACACCTTTGGCTTTGTTTGCGGTGTTGTTGGCTTTCAGGTGATCGAGAAACTCTTTGCGCAGGTCAATGAGCGTACAATTATTTTTTTGCGCTATGCCACGGATGATGGCCGAATAGCTATTGAGGTCGCCATCCAGCTCGTTGGTGCAATCCCATTTTTCGCCGATAACGGCAGGTGTGCACAAAAACACTTCGATGTTCCGTGCTTTGAGCTTTTTGATGAGGGCATTGTAAAAACCTTCGAACTTGTCGGCATCGGTGCCCGTGCCTAGTAGCCGTTTGTGCCACACATCGTTCACGCCAATCCAAATCACCACGGCATCGGGATTTTTGGAAAGCACATCGTCTTCCAGGCGCAAATACAAATCGTACACTTTGTTGCCGCTGATGCCGGCGCCGATCAGTTCGTATTGGCTGCTTAACTTGTTTTTCTCCAGGGTTTGACCCAGCCTGGTAATATAGCCTTCGGCCTGTACACCCGCCTGGGTGATGGAGTCGCCAAAGAATACAATTTTCTTTTTGGTTTGCATGGTAAAGCTGCAGATGATGCAGGTGAGAATGAGAGTGGAAAGAATTTTAATTTTCATGGCAATGTAGTTATTGTAGATCGAGATAGTTGTCAATTCAAAAGTCAAAAGTCAAAAGGAAGTCCGACAGAGGAAAGTTTTTTTACTTTTGAATTTTGACTTATTTCCTACTGTACACTTTTTCTCCGCCCACATAGGTTGCCAGTACAGATGTATTCAACACCTCTTTGGCTGGAATAGCCATCAGGTCTTTATCCAAAATAATAAAATCGGCCAGCTTTCCTTTTTCCAAAGAGCCTTTTTCACCTTCTTCAAAATTGGATTTGGCGGCCCAGATGGTCATGCCCCGTAAGGCTTGTTCCCGGCTCAGCGCATTTTCCATTTGATAACCGCCCTGGGGGTATTCCTTTTCATCCATGCGGAACACGGCGGCATAAAATGTTTTGAACGGAGAGATGTCTTCTACCGGAAAATCCGTGCCCAGCGGAATCCATCCGTTTTGCTCCAGCAATTGTTTGTAGGCATAGGCGCCTTTTACCCTTTTGGGACCCAGGCGGTCTTCGGCCCAGTACATGTCGGAAGTGGCATGCGTGGGTTGCACGGAGGGAATAACGTTGTACTGTCCAAACAAGTTGAAATCGGCTTCGTTCACTACCTGGGCGTGTTCGATGCGCCAGCGCTGGTCGTTCTTGCCTTTTAAATGTTTGGCATAGATGTTCAGGATGACGCGGTTGCCCGAGTCGCCGATGGCATGGGTACACATTTGAAAGCCGTGTTGGGCGATGACACTAGCCACCGAATCGAAATGCTGCTGGCTGCTCAACAAAAAGCCCGACCATCCGGGTTTGTCGGAATAGGGCTGCAGCAGACAGGCGCCTCTTGAGCCAAGAGCCCCATCGGTATATACCTTAAAGGAACGAACGTTGAGGCGGTCGGTTTTGATCGCTCCTTTTTGAATCAGGAAGTTGTAGTTCTCCGGGGCGTCGCTCAGCATGGCATAGATGCGCATTTTCAATTCATTGGTTTTTTGCAGGCTGTCCATGAGCATAACGGTTTGGTGGCTCAACCCGCATTCATCCACCGTGGTGAGTCCCACGGCAAAACAATTGCGCTGCGCATCCATCAGGGCTTCTTTTTGCTGGGCAAGGGTAACACCAGGAATATGGGAAGACACCAGGTCCACGGCGTTGTCAATCAATACCCCGGTGGGTTGCCCGTTTTTGGTTTCCACCTTGCCGCCTACCAGTTGCGTGGCCGCGGTGATGCCCGCCAAATCCAGGGCTTTTTGATTGGCAATGGCGGCATGGCCGTCAATGCGGGTGAGAAAAACGGGGTTGTCCGGATAACGTTTGTCCAGGATTTCTTTGGTGGGGAATTCTTTCACGGGCCAGTCGTTTTGGTCCCAGCCCCGGCCAATGATCCACTCGGTTTTGGATTTGTCTTTTGCAAAATCGCTGAGGCGCTGCAACACTTCTTCCCAACTGGTTGATCCCACAAGATCGGCTGTTTGCAAGCCCAGCCCGTAGCTATAAAAATGAGCGTGGGCATCAATAAAGCCCGGATAGATAAACTTTCCCTGCGCATCGGTTTTTTCTTTGGCCGGATAGGTATCCATAAGCTCTTTGGTAGAACCGATGGCGATGATCTTTCCATCTTTTACGGCCATGGCTTCGGCCGTGGAAAAGGAGGAATCCACGGTGTAGATCCTGGCGTTGTAAATCAACAGATCCACGTTCTCCTGGGTGGCGCAGGAACAAATCAGAAACAGTAAGGGCAGAAGCGGGGCGAAGCTTGTATTTTTTTTCATTTGTGACTTTGCGTTTAACCATTAATCGGCCATGAATTTTGCAGGGTGTTTTTTATGATGATCTGTTTGGTCCTGGTAGGCTTTGGCGGCTTCCAGAATGGAAGCTTCATCATATAAATTACCCAGAAGGGTAATGCTGACGGGCAGGTTTTTTTGATTAAAACCCATGGGCATACACACCGCGGGGTTGCCGGTAAGGTTGGTGATGGATAATTGGCTCCCGGCAAAACTGGGTACGATCACAACATCATAGTTCTTCATGAATTCCTGCACCTTTTGGCAAAGCACAGAACGATACCGGTTGGCATTGATGTACTCAACGGCGGGGATCAACCGGGCCGAACGAAAGGAATTGGACCACAAACTCCGGTCATGCTGTTCGAGCAGGTCATCGCGGTTGGTTCGGGTGAGTTCATCAAAAGCGGCCGCTGATTCGGCGTTCAAAACCACGCTTACCAGGTTGGCCGGGTACACAGAAGAATCGGGAAAAACCACCGGCTGCACCTGTACGCCCATAGATTTATAA
>JAEVYV010000081.1 GCA_023392575.1 Bacteroidota bacterium
CAATCTTATCTTCTATAAGCCCTTTCAAGACCACATAGGCCGCCTTGGGATAGTGCCTTTTCATGAATTCCTTCATGGGCTTGTTTTCCGGAATATGAAGGGCTTCCTCCCCATCCCTGGCCGTGACAAACTCAATATCCAAATGCCTATAGGCGGGCATCAGGTAACTGAACATTTTTACCGCATGCACGGAGGAGGGCTCGCCGTCGTACAAAAACACCAGGTTTTCAATGGGCTTATATGCCGAAGGCACCACCAGCACGGGGCATTGTATATCCGTCAACAGGTCCCGCATAAACCGGGTGGGCGGGATTTCTTTAAACCGGGTAAAGGTTTCTTTGGTATCGATCACCAACAGATCAGAGTAAATGGATTCGTGCAACAGGTCCTGCAGGGCAATATTTTTATCGCGGCGCACCGAATGGCTGATGGCGGCTTCCGCACTGGCTTTTTCAAAAAAGCTAACGGCTTCGTCGCGGGTTTCCCGGTCTTTTAAATTCAGTTGGTCCAAATGCTCGTCAAATGAACCCTCGTACGTCGTTAGTTCGGCCATGCTGTAGCTATGCACGGTAAAATCGTCCAGAAACACCCCCACCAAATGCGCATTCATTTGCCCGGCCATCTGAATGGCGTATTGCTTTGTGCTGTTTGAGAAGTTCAAGCCGTCAAAGGCGGCAATAATCTTTTTCATAAACCAGGCTTTATTTTGTTTTATAGAGCAGAGAGACGCAAAACCAAACCTATTTTTATTGGTGTGTTTTTTAGATGACGGGGATTATCCGCAGTTATGATTGGCATCACTGTGCAACCGGAGGGTGAACTCTGCCGGCGGCCCAACCGGCCCGAAACGGAAATTTTACGTTTTCGTGATGAACCTTAACATGCCGTATGTAGGCCGGGCAGCTATTGCGGTGTATATTTGTCGCCTTCTTTATGAGCAGCAAAGGAAAAGTTTTAGTGGCCATGAGCGGGGGTATCGACAGTACCGTAACCGCTTTAATGCTTCATCACCAGGGGTATGAAGTAGTGGGCATTACCATGAAAACCTGGGACTATGCAGCCAGCGGGGGCTCGAAAAAAGAAACCGGATGCTGCAACCTGGACAGTTTTAACGATGCCCGTATGGCCGCCGTGCAACACGGCTTCCCGCACTATATCCTCGACATCCGCGATGAATTTGGAAATTTTGTGGTGGAAAACTTTGTAGAGGAATACCTGGCCGGCCGCACCCCCAATCCCTGTGTGCTTTGCAATACCCACATTAAATGGAGGGCTCTTTTAAAAAGGGCCGATGCGCTGGGGTGCGAATACATTGCCACCGGGCACTATGCCTCTGTTTACCAGCACGAAAACGGCCGTTTTGTGGTCACCAAGGGGGTTGATGAAACCAAGGACCAGAGCTATGTGCTTTGGGGCTTGCAGCAGGATCTGCTGAGCAGAACCCTTTTGCCTTTGGGCGGTTACCGTAAGACAGAAATTCGCCAAATGGCGCATGATTTTGGTTATCCCGAACTGGCCAAAAAAAGTGAGAGCTACGAAATTTGCTTTGTTCCGGACAATGATTACCGGGGCTTTTTGAAGCGCAAAGTAGAAGGTTTGGAAGAAAAAGTAGCCGGCGGCTATTTTGTGAACAAGGAAGGAAAAATATTGGGACAGCACAAGGGCTATCCTTTTTACACCATTGGTCAGCGCAAGGGGCTGGACATTGCCCTGGGCAAACCGGCTTTTGTCACCGCCATTGACCCCGACACGAACACCGTGGTTTTGGGCGATGAAGCAGACCTGGAAAAAGAAGATATGAAAGTGGCAAAGGTGAACTGGATAAAATATGAGGGACTGACCGATGACATGGAAGCCACTACTAAAATTCGTTATAAGGACAAGGGCAGCCTTTCCCGCCTTATTCCTTCGGGAAACGATGTGGTGGTGCGTTTTTACGAAAAAGCCAAGGGCATCGCCCCCGGCCAAAGCGCTGTATTTTACGAAGGGAACGATGTGATCGGTGGCGGAATCATCCAAAGGCAGGGTTAGGGAGCAGAGAGTAGAGGTGAAAAGCCTTTACTATCCTCTGTCAACTACCATCTATCATCTAAACCCTACCCCTTGCCAACTCCATAGTTTTTCATTAGTTTTAAGCCTTATATCTTAGTACTGCCGACCGTAAACGATGAAATCCAAATAACTTATGAGAGCATTCTCCCCTTCTTCCTTTACCATGATACTGCTGGCCCTGTTTTGTTTTAGTTGTAAAAAACAAACGGAAACGATTGATGATTACGATTACCAAACGGAGCGTTTAACCGAGATCTTTCCCCTAAAAGTGGGCAGAACCATTACCTACCAAACGGATTCAACGGTCTTCACCAATTTTGGAAGAAGTGAAGAAATCCACAGCTATATTGAGCGGGACACGATCGATGCCGTGTTTCAGGATGCCCTGGGCAGAACCAGCTACCGGGTTACCCGTTATTTGCAGGATCCTGACCGGACAAACCCCGCCTTTACCAGCGGCACTTATTACATCACCCCCACAGCTACAACCATTGAAGTAACCGAAAACAACCTGCGCTATGTAAAGCTCACCACGCCGGTAAAACAAGACGCAACCTGGAAGGGAAATCTTTACCTGCCTGCCAAACCTTACCGTGATTTTTACAGTTTTAATAACGATGGTAACATGCAAAACTGGAACTTTGTTTACAGTTCGCTTGGAGAGGAGCTTGAATTGAACGGACGGGTAATTCCGGAGGTAACTACCATAACAGAAGTAGATCAATCTACAAACATGCCCTTTACCGGCACTACCTATGCCTCGGTTAGCTATGCCGTGAACAAATATGCCAAAGGCATTGGCCTGATTTACCAGGAGCTAATTATGTGGGACTACCAGCTAAGCGGACAGGGAGGCGGCTATAAAACCGGCTTCGGGGTAAAACGCACAATGATAGATCATAATTGATATGAAAAAAGCGGTGCTGTGTGTTTTGGTGTGTCTAGCCATGATGCAAATTGGCCAGACACAGTCCACCCGGTACATCATACAATTTAAAGACAAGGGTACAAATCCTTATTCCTTCACTACCCCCCAAGCCTTTTTATCCCAAAGAGCTCTGGACAGAAGGATCCGCTACGGCATCAGCATAGACAGCACCGATCTTCCGGTAACGCCGCGGTACGTTGACAGTGTTCGGCAGGCCGGAGCCGTTACCATTCTTAATGTTTCCAAATGGCTTAATTCAGTCACCATTCAAACAACGGATGCAGCGGCCCTGCAAAAGATCAACAGTTTTCCGTTTGTAAAAAGCTCCGCTCCCATTGCCGCTAGAATGGCCGGGCAAAGACCCGATAAATCAGAAGCAGCCCAAACCCGCCCGTTCTTACAGGCACAAAGGGGAAAAGGTATCGCCTCCGATTTTTTTGATTATGGCTCCGCCTATGCGCAGGTGCACATCCACCACGGGGAGTTTCTGCACAACATCGGCCTGCGGGGGCAGGGAATGATCATCGGTATGCTGGATGCCGGTTTTCAAAACTACCTTACGGTTCGGGCATTCGACAGCGCACGGGCCAACGGACAAATTTTAGGCACCTGGGATTTTGTGGCCCGGGACACAAATGTAAACGAAGACAATGCCCACGGCATGCAGTGCCTCTCTACCATTGCCGCCAACATTCCGGGCCAGTTTGTTGGCACCGCACCAAAAGCAAGTTTTTTTCTTTTTAGAAGCGAAGATGCTTCTTCGGAATATCCAATAGAGGAGCACAACTGGGTTTGCGCCGCCGAGCGGGTGGACAGCGCCGGAGGCGATCTGATCTCCTCTTCTCTGGGTTATAATTTATTTGACAATGCGGCCTTCAACCACAGTTATGCCGATTTAAACGGAAACACAACCATGGCCGCCATTGGCGCCGACCTGGCGGCGAAAAAAGGTATACTGGTTGTAAATTCGGCCGGCAATGAAGGCAACAACAGTTGGGGAAAGATCGTCACGCCGGCTGATGGTGATAGCGTACTGGCTGTGGGGGCGGTAAATGCCGCCGGAACGCCTGCCGGTTTTACCAGCCGGGGCCCCTCTGCCGATGGGCGGGTAAAACCCGATGTGGCTTCCGTTGGTGTGGCGACCGTAGTACAGTTGCAAAACAACATGCTGGGTACCAACAACGGAACCTCCTTTTCGGCGCCCAACCTGGCAGGCCTCACCGCCTGTCTCTGGCAGGGTTTTCCGGAGTTCAACAACATGAAGATCGTAACGGCTTTGCAGCAATCGGGCAACCGGGCCGCTCAGCCCAACGACACCATTGGCTATGGTATTCCCGATGTTAGAAAAGCCCTGCTGCTTCTTTTAAAAGATTTTGCCACCAGCGAGGTTTCAGTTGCCGGTTGCAAGGCTATCCTTCGGTGGAACAGCAAAGATGCAAAAGGCATGCGCTACGAAATTGAACGGTTGGTAGCCGACCAGGGCAGCTTCACAAAAATTGCGCAGGTAAGTGCCACAGGAAATGGTTTCAGCAATCAAAGCTATCAATACGAAGACGACCTGACCGATATTCCCAAAGGAGGCCTGGGTTACCGCATCCGGCAAATTATCGACACAGCGGCTACTGCCTTTGCCGGCGATTATATAGACACGGCTTCTGTTGCGATAACCAGCTCCTGCCTTAGCGGCACCACGGCCGTAAGCCTGTGGCCCAATCCATCCACCGGGGCCTTGCAGGTCAAAGTCAACACGCCAACTGCTATCCAAAACCTGGTGATCAGCCTGTACAATCCATTGGGGCAAAGGATAGCAGAAATAAAAAAATCAAAGGCTGAAGGCGCAGCTATTTTTGATGTGCCGGTGTATAGCCTGCCGGCAGGAAAATACTATGTCAGTGTGTACGACAGCAAGGCGCTGATCGAAACCAAAGAACTGATCCGCTTATAAGCGAAACAAAGCCGCAAATAAACTATCGGCCCTTTTTTCATAGCCTTTCAAATATTGCCAGGACACCAGTTGAACCGCTGTATGGTTTTGAATGAACGTTGCTACTTCTTCATTTTCTTTTTGAAATACCGAGCAGGTAATATACAACAGGTAACCACCCTGCTTTACACTTTTTGCAGCGTTCAACGCAATCGCCTGCTGCAATTGGGCATAGTGTTCGATTTTTTCTTTTTTAAAAAAAAGCAACTGCTCCGGGGTGCGGCTCCAGGTACCCGAGCCACTGCAGGGAACATCGCAGATCACCAGATCAAAACTTTCCGGAAAAGAAAACTGCCGGGACGAAACATCGGCCACAAAAGAATGGTAGCCGCTGATGCCCGCCTGCTGAAACCGTTTTCGGAGGTTGACCAAAATGCTTTCCCGAACATCGGAAACAGTGAGTTCAGCCCTGGCAAAATGGTCTTTAAGCAAAATCGATTTCCCCCCACTGGCGGCGCAGCAATCCCAGGCTTTTATCATTTGGTCGGCCCGGATCTCCGCCTGCAATAACTCCAAAACTTTTTGCGAGTTCCGGTCCTGCACCACGGCTTCCGCATTCAGGTGGATCACTTCGTCGGTTTTCGAACTGTTGGCCAATGCCATGCAGTCCTGATCAATGCGCTCAAAATCCATCCCTGCCATTTGCAGTTTGTTTGCGACCGCCTCTTGCTTTCCCGGCCGGATGCGCAGGTACAACAGCGGTTGTACCAAAAAGGAGGTACGGAAGGCCGGGGCATCAATTTCTTTACTCAATTCGTCAGCAAAAGGAAAAAGCGTTTTTATTTCTTGTTCTACGTTCAGAAAACGAATCTTCTCCCTAAGCGGTAGCGGCACCTCTGCATTCCATTGCGGTTTTAATTCACCCAATACAAAATTGCTTTCCGAAGAGGAAAGAAATACACCGATCAATATTCGTTCTTCTATGGGCAGGTTTTCAAATGCTTTGCCCAACCGGAAATAACTGTAACACAGATGCGTTATTTCCTTTCGGTCTTTTGACCCGTATTTTTTGTGGTTTTTGAAAAATTGTTTGATCCAGACGGCAAACGGAACACTTCCATCATAAGTGCTAATAACACTCCTCGCTGAATTGATGTAAGAATGGGAACGCATGAATGCAAATGTCTACAAACAAAAAAAGGCTGCCAAGAAAGACAGCCTTTATACTCTTAAAAAGAATTATTGATAATAGTAGGTATAGATGATGGATATTCCACCCGAGCTGACCACGCCTTTCACAGGCTTGTTTTGATTATTGTATGTATAGGTTTTAGTAGACGTGACCGGCCCCGGAAAATCCGGAGAAATGGTGGTGGTTTTGATTTCGTTATTCGCCGAGTAATAATCCAGCATGCCCAATACTACAGCATCTGCACGGGACTGTAACGGATTGACTTTTACATCATATTCCAAACTGCTTTCCGAGTCCAGATCAAACTTATTGTTGATATCATCGTATAAATAGGTCTTGTAGGTTGCAATATTGGCTCCCGAGTAAGTAAACTCTTCCTTGCTGTAAGGCACGTATCCAGCCCCCTCATCCTCCCAGTCCACGGCTGAAGTAAGTTGGCCACTGCCATTGTAGTGATAAGAAATGCTGTCTGTATAGGTATCTCCGAAAGCTGTGATGGTTGACCGGGCATATTGATACCTTGATGTAGCCGCATCATACCCATAATAGTAAACCAAACTGTCGACACCGAACTGAGAAAACAGATTTGACTTAGTCACCACAGAAGTAATCACATTGGAAGAGTTTCTTATCAGCCTTATCTCTAAATCCACAGCCTTGCCGTTGTAGGTGCCCTTTTGCATATACCCCGTGAGGCTATTGGCATTGTTATAGCTATAATCGGTAGTAATAGAGTCCGTTCCCAGCCTGGTGCCGATCCTGTATAATCTTACGCCATTTGTGCCGCTAGTTCCAGGTTCCAGGCTGATTTCCTTTTGACAGGAGACTAGAAAAAGACAGCCGGCTGATAAAGCAGTTAGAAGTTTTCTCATTAAGCAGTGTTTGCAGAAATATACTACAATTCCAATAAAGTTTTTACCGGGTCTTTTCCAAATAACAACAATTCCGGATTTTCCAGCAATTCCTTCACCCGAACCAGGAAGGAAACCGATTCGCGACCGTCAATAATGCGGTGGTCGTAACTCAGCGCCAGGTACATCATGGGACGAATCACAATTTGCTTATCCACCACTACAGCTCTTTCTTCAATCTTGTGCATACCTAGGATGGCCGATTGCGGAATGTTGATGATGGGGGTGGACATCAAAGAGCCAAACACGCCGCCGTTGGTAATCGTAAAGGTGCCGCCCTGCATTTCTTCCATGCTCAATTTATTATCGCGGGCCTTAGTAGCCAGTTCCACCACTTTCTTTTCAATTTCGGCCATGCTCAGGCTTTCCGCATTGCGGATCACTGGAACCACCAGGCCTTTTGGCGCCGAAACGGCAATGGAAATATCGCAGTAGTTGTGATAGATAATCGAATCGCCGTCAATGTAGGCATTCACGGCAGGCCACTCCTGCAAAGCATAGCAAACCGCTTTGGTAAAAAAGCTCATAAAACCAAGACCTACGCTATGGGCTTCTTTGAACTTGTCCTTGTACTGTGCACGAATGGCCATGATCCGGCTCATATCCACTTCGTTGAACGTAGTGAGCATGGCCGTTGTATTTTTTGCTTCTACCAACCTGCGACTAACGGTCTTGCGCAGGTTGCTCATTTTTTCTTTTTTCTCTTCACGACTAAAGGCCTGCATGCCGGGCTTTCTTCCGGGGCTTGCCAAAGCACTCAACACATCGTCTTTTAAAATCTTTCCATTATAACCGCTCGGCTGAATGCTTTTGGGATCCACTTTTTTATCGGCAATGATGGCAGATGCCACGGGTGTTGCCTTTACATCAGAAGCCGGAACCACTGCAGGTTGAGCCGGTGTCTTTGGCTCTTCTTTTTTAGAAGCTTCTGCCGGCTTTGCAGCTTCAGCTTTCGGTGCAGCCACCCCTTCCGGTTTGGGGGCTGTTTCATCAATCTGCGCCAGCACATCGCCAATGTTCAGGGTATCGCCTTCCTTACCAACAGTTTTCAAAATGCCCGCCTGCTCTGCATTTACTTCAAATGTAGCTTTCTCGCTTTCCAGTTCTGCAATCACTTCGTCACGCTCTACATAATCACCATCATTCTTTAACCATTTTACTAAGGTCACTTCGTTAATAGACTCTCCTACTGTTGGTACTTTAATATCAATCATCTGATTTCAGATTTACGATTTAGAATTTTAGATTTTGCCGCAGCTGTTATTTTGCCTGTTCGGGCCGAAGCTGCCGGCGCTCTTACATGTGCCGAATTTTACTGCTTCCCACAAATTAAATTGTAAATGCCGTTTCCACAATTTCGCTTTGCTCCTGCCCGTGCACTTTGCTATAGCCGGTAGCCGTGGCCGCACTTGGCTGACGGCTGATGATACCGTAGTTGATGCTCTTCAAATTCATTTGCAGGAACGATGCCGCACCCATGTTCAGGGGCTCTTCCTGCACCCAGAACCACGCAGCTTTGTCGTATTTTTTATACAGCGCTTCCAACTGCTGATAAGGCAACGGATAAATCTGTTCTAAACGAACGATGGCTATATCGGTCCGGTTTTCTTTTGCCTGGCGTTCCGCCAGATCATAATACACTTTACCGGAACAGAATAATACTTTCTTCACCGCAGCGGCCTCTTTTACAAAGGCATCATCAATCACTTCTTTAAACCCACCGGTTGTAAACTCCTGAACGGTAGAATAGGTTCCGGCATGGCGCAAATTGGCCTTGGGCGAAAAATTAATCAATGGCTTACGGAAAGGCCAGGCCAGCTGGCGACGAAGCGCATGAAAGAAGTTGGCCGAAGTGGTGATGTTGGTGATCACCATATTCAATTCGGCACAGGATTGTAAAAAGCGTTCCAGCCTGGCGCTGCTGTGCTCCGGGCCCTGTCCCTCATAGCCATGCGGCAGCAACAGCACCACACCGCTCATGCGTTGCCATTTGGTTTCGGCCGAAGCAATGAATTGGTCAATGATGATTTGTGCACCGTTGGCAAAATCTCCAAATTGCGCCTCCCACAAAACCAGCGAGTTGGGACTGGCCAGCGCATAGCCATATTCAAAGCCCAGAACCGCGTATTCGCTTAACAGGGAGTTGTAAATCCTGAACCTGCCCTGATGATCGCCAAAGCTATTGAGCCGGTTGTGCTCCTTGTTGGTTATTTCGTCATAAATCACCGCATGACGGTGTGAAAAGGTTCCTCTTTTCACGTCCTGGCCGCTCATCCGCACATCGTGCCCTTCAATCAGCAAGCTGCTATAGGCCAGCAACTCACCGGTAGCCCAATCCACTTTTTGTTCGGCCTCAAACAACTTTACCTTATCCTGTAAAATCTTTTCAATCTTGCGCAGCGGCTTGAAATCGGCCGGCCATTTCATCAGGCCATCAAACAAACGCTTGAAATCGGCTTCGCTTATGGCCGTTACCGGTGATTGATTAAAGTCTTCCTCCGCGGCCTTTCTCAGGCTTCTCCAGTCCAGTTCGGGCTGCTGGTATTTGTAGGGCAGGGGATTTTGTTTCACCTCATCCAAACGCTCCTGCAGATCGCTCCAGAATTTTTTCTCCATTTCCTTGGCCAGTTGCTGCGCATCGGTTTCACCGTTCTGCAAAAGGTACTGCACATATATTTCGCGGGGATTGGCATGTTTGTCAATCAAAGAATACAATTGCGGCTGGGTGAACTTGGGATCATCGCCTTCATTGTGGCCGTGCCGGCGATAGCAAACCATGTCAATGAAGATATCGGAGTTAAACTCCTGCCGGTAGCGGGTGGCAATCTGCACACATTTTACCACGGCTTCGGGATCATCACCGTTGACATGAAACACCGGCGCCTGAATGGCAGCGGCAACAGAGGTGCTGTAATCCGAACTTCTGGCATCGTCAAAATCGGTTGTAAACCCAATTTGGTTGTTGATCACAAAATGGATGGTGCCGCCGGAATAGTATCCTTTCAGGTTGCTCATCTGCAACACTTCGTATACAATTCCCTGGCCGGCCACGGAAGCATCGCCGTGAATTAAAATCGGCAACACCGAATCAAATTCGGAACCATATAAAACATCGGCCTTCGAGCGGGAATACCCCAACACTACCGGATCAACGGCTTCCAGGTGGGAAGGATTGGGTGTTAGTTTCAAATGAATTTTTTTCCCTGCGGCGGTTTCTATTTCGCTGCTGAAGCCCAGGTGGTATTTCACATCGCCGCTACCCATGGTTTGATCGGGAATGGCCGTGCCTTCAAACTCGCTGAATATCTGCTCATAGGTTTTACCCAAAATGTTGGCCAGCACGTTCAGGCGTCCGCGGTGGGCCATGCCGATCACTGCTTCCTGCACGCCGTTGTCGGCCGCTACCGAGAGGATGGCATCCAGGGCGGCAATGGTTGTTTCGCCGCCTTCCAAAGAAAATCGCTTTTGTCCAATGTATTTTGTATGAAGGAATTTTTCAAAAATGACCCCCTGGTTCAGCTTTTCCAGAATTCTTTTTTTCTGCTCGAGGGGCATGGGGCTTTGCAGGGAGCTTTCTATTTCCTGTTGCAGCCAGTCAACTTTTTGCTGGTCGACGATATACTGGTATTCGATGCCCACATGGCCGCAATAAATTTTCTGCAGCTTATCGATGATCTGCTGCAGGCTGGCAGTGCCCAGCCCAACGAACTGGCCGGCGGCAAATTTTTGCTGCAGGTCGGCATCGCTTAATCCAAAATATTTCAGCTCAAGATTGGCTCCCCGGTTTTTTCTTTCACGAATGGGATTTGTTTTGGCAATCAAATGTGCTTTTTTGCGGTAGGCCTGTATCAGGCTGAAAACAGCAAATTCTCTGGACAACTGTGCACTGTCGGTTTCTTTGCCCTCTGCGGCTACAGCCTGGCCGTTAACACCAGAGCTTAATGCAAAGTCAAAACCTTCGAAAAACTTACGGTACTCCGGATCTACGCTTTCAGGGTTTTTCACAAAATCCTGGTAAAGGCTCTCAATATATGCCGGGTGTGAGTGTGTGATGTACGAAAAATCCTTCATGAAAGGAGATTTGATTTTTTTGGGTACGCAAATATCGCTTAAAATTGACTACCAACTTCAGTTAGTTTTACCGGTGCATTTCCCCTCTAATTCATTGACCCTGATTCATTGTTCAGATTCGCACTCAAGAATATTTTTAGCCGCTTCAAACCCTTCCCACCGAACGGTTTGGGGCATTCTGTACAAACACCATTTTGCTTGAATACAGCCCAAACAAACAGTAGTGGAGGAGAATTTGGCAAAATTTTTCTTTTTTAATTTTCCTTTTTGCTGTACTACCCTTACCTTTGCCGTCCAAATTCAGAACACATGGCTAATCATAAGGCAACAAAGAAAGATGTGCGTCAGTCTGCAAAGCGCCGCGACAGGAACAAGTATTACGGAAAAACCACCCGTAATGCCATTCGCGATCTGAAGGCTTTAACAGATAAAACTGCCGCCAGTGAAAAAACGCCTGAAGTTATTTCAATGATTGACAAACTGGCTAAACGTGGTGTGATCCATAAAAATAAAGCCAGCAACCTTAAGAGCAAACTGGTGAAAAGAGTAAGCGCCTTAGCGTAATTCTCCTTCCATTCCATAAATTATTCGAGGCGTTCCCTGAACGCCTTTTTTATTTGGCTCTGCTCTTCCTTTGTCCTCCTTCGCATAAGTACAAAACCCATCCGGCTTTCGTTCGAGCAAAAACCTTTGCTATATTAGCCCATGCGAAGACTTGTTTTTTTACTTTTCCTTCTTTACTCCGTTTCTTCTTTTGGCCAAAAATTCCCTACCCGTTTTGAACAATCCAAGGG
>JAEVYV010000109.1 GCA_023392575.1 Bacteroidota bacterium
GAGCCAGTTGTAATTGCTTTTGCGATAACTCTTTTTCCCTTTGGGCCGCCTGGTACTTTGCTTCCAATTCTGTGTTCAACCGTGCGTTGGCATTGCTGGCTGTTTGGCTCTGAATCGTATTCAGGATTTCCATAAGCTCGTAGGCCCGCCGGTAATCGCCCAGTTTATACCTAGCCTGAGCCAGCCATTTAACAATGCCGTCGTTGTACAGGGTTTTTCTCGCATCCTTTTCCCTTGTCAGCACTGCTTTCAGTGCCTGGGTTCTGGCCGCATCATTCCCCCGTAAATTCGTACACATTGGATACAGCAATGCAGGCTTCCATATAAGTAGAATAATCCTTTTCGGACAGGGCATACGTCATTGCTTTTTGACCGAAAAACAGGGCCGAGTCGATTTTACCTAACTGGAACGAAACAGAACTCAACCGGGCTTTGATCATACCGACCAGCGTTCGCCGGTTCAGGGAGTCGGCCCAGTTGGCGGCTTCGCTTAAATGAGCATAGGCTTTTGGCAGATCAGCTAATTCAATATGGATCTTTCCAAAGAAAAAAGGGTATTGATCAATACACTGGTGTCTTTGTTCAACCGGGCAATCTTGACAGCACGGGCCCGATAAAAAAACTTTTGGTATAATTTTTTTGCTCCGAGAATAAATTTCCCATGTTATAATAGGCCAGCGCCAGTTCGTGATGATGGTTGGCATTTTGTGATTCCTCTACGCTTTGCAGGTAATACATCATGGCACTGTCCCTTTGCCCATTGTAATACCAATAGATACCGATGTTGTTGAGGCTGCGGGCAGTTCGTCCATGGTTACCGGACTTTATGTAATAAACCCTTGCCAGACGATGGCACTCAATGCCTTTATTAAGATCTCCGGCTTGCCAGTGCAACATGCCCATCACCTCCCAGCCCCGCCCTGTGTTGTCGTCGTTCTGCAGATTTGTGTTTCTCTCTATATACGCCTTGTAATAAGGTATGGCTTTGGGCAGGTCCTTTCCTTTAAGCAGATCAACTGCTTTTGCAAACTGCGTTTGGTCTATGCTGTCGGCTGCCGTTTTTTGCAGGGCCTCTGTTTTGTTTTGCGCCTGCACGTTCCCACCACCCAAAATCAGGAGCAGCGGAACGGAACGTTCTTTATCAATTTTATCATATCGAATTGCCTTCCGAAAACAAAACCACACCGGTTCCGGCATTTGCCTGTTTCTGGATTAGGTAAAAATATAATACAATTACATATGTTCTTTATCAGATACAAGTGCCCCGGCAAAATGTTGCCATCTTTCCGCAATACCTTGACTTGTATGGAATGAGCATAGCGGCGGCAAAAAGAATTTGTGTTGGTTGTTTTTTATTTAGCAATATTTTTGTCCCGATTTCGGGATGTAGCGCAGCCCGGTAGCGCACGTCGTTCGGGACGACGGGGTCGCTGGTTCGAATCCAGTCATCCCGACTAAACTGGACAAGGTGGCTTTTATGCCACCTTGTTTATTTATATCCTCCTCTGAAAGGCTGTTCAGCTCTGCGTTTACAGCGAAAACCAAATTTACTTTCTCGGTTCGAAATGCCTCATTTTTGGTACAATAGGTAATTCCTGAAGGAAATATCAGTTTTTGAAGGTTTTCTTTCAACTTGACAGGGCTGGAAGTCCATCCTGTAGCGACTTTCGAAGAAAATGTGACCACATTTTCCAGAAAGCTTTCCAGGTTCGAACTGCTCACAGAGCAACTTCTAAAAGAATCAAGGATTTCTTCCTTTTCCTTGGTGAATTTGGTCAAGAACTTTTCATAGGTTTCTTTGCTCATTTCCCCTGTCACAAAGTATTTTTCTTCAATTGTATCAATTTTTTGCTGGACCTCATTCAAGACAGTTTTGAGTTCATTTTGCCGGTCTTTATTGGCATCATTCAAACTCTGAGTGGAACTAAGAATAACGTCAATAAGATGCGGCAGATACTCTGTTTTTATTACATGCTTTTGAAGGAAGGCTACAAACTGCTCATTGACCTTTGCTGCATTTTTATTTGCGCAGCAGCCTTTTGTGCGGCACTTGTAATACCAAAGATTTTTCTTCTTTACAATGTATCCGGTGTATCCTTCTCCGCACTTAGGACATTTCATAAAAACCTTAAGAGGTACTGCTTCTATTTCCTTTTGATGGGCAACTCCATATTTATTTGCTGACTGACGAACATTATTGACTTTCAAAAACAGGTCTTTAGAGATTAGCTTCTCATGTGTGCCCTCGACTAATTTCCCATTGAGCATTTTATTTGCAATCAAACCACAGTAAAACGGATTGCTAAAAATCTGACTGAGTTTCTGTTTGTAGATTTTGAGACCTGCAGCATGAAGCTCAGAGAGTATTTCTTCATTTTTCATTCCAGCTCCTTTCCATTCAAAAGCCTTACGTAGTAGTCTGCCTTGCTTATTGGCCACAATTTTTCTTTCACCCCCTGTTCGCAGTATATCATAACCCATTGGCGGCTTAATACACCAGATACCTCTTTCCAATTTTTCCTTGATTCCGGCTACGGCTCTTTGCTTTCTAAGTTCATTATCGTACTGAGAAAAGAGGAACTGCATATTTTGTTGGAATACCCCACCAGGATTACTTGTATCAATTGGTTGGGTAACGGCAATGATTGTAACTCCATATTTCTCTCGAAGGTCTTGGGCAAGCTTGATGGCTCCTCCACCTGTACGGCTAAACCTGTCAAGTAAGTAAACCAAAATATGAGAGACTTTACCTTTTTGCTTTTTAATAAAATCCAGCATATTCTGAAACTCCTTCCTACCGTCGGTTTTTGCACTTTCATAAGTACCCCCATAGAAGTTCATGATCTCAAAACCATTCCTACCGGCAAATTCTTCAATGGCTTTGCGTTGCCAGTCC
>JAEVYV010000195.1 GCA_023392575.1 Bacteroidota bacterium
AATCCTTGCTAACCTACGGGTACGAAAGCCGTAAGGTAAACGACTGGATTTCGAAGGTGCGTTGGAGCATCAGTACCTCCATCACTTTTGACGTGCATGCCAAAAAAGGCGTGACGGCACTGTATACGCCCAATTTCGGAAACCGGAACTACGAACTCAATACCCGTAGTGCCGAGCCCCGCATTTCCTTTGTGAGCGGAACGGTTTTCCGGGTGCAGACCAGTTACAAAATGGAGGAGAAAAAAAACCGGGAAGAATACGGCGGGGAGCAATCGTTGTCGCATGCCATCAACCTCGAAACCAAATACAATGTGCTGCAAAACAGTTCCATTTTGGCAAAGTTTACCTACAACAACATCAATTATGATTACCCTGCCAATACCACGGTGAGCTATATCATGCTGGACGGCCTGCTGCCGGGAAGCAATTATCTGTGGTCTGTGGATTTGACCAAACGATTGATCAATAATGTAGAACTGAATTTTCAGTACGAAGGCCGCAAGCCCGGCGACGCACGAACCGTACATGTGGGCAGGGCGGCCATCCGGGCACTTTTCTGAACGGAGATTGGGGTGGATTTGATTGATTAACCAGAAATAAAAAGAGTCTTCCATTTTGAAGACTCTTTGTTTATCGTAAATGTTTTATCTCCTCACAAATCTTTAAAATCCACCCCAATCCCGGTTCAGACTAGACATTAAACCTGAAGTGCATCACATCTCCGTCTTTCACCACGTATTCCTTTCCTTCTATCCTCAGTCTACCGGCTTCCCGGGCGGCGGCTTCCGATCCGTATTTTACAAAATCATCATAGCCGATGACTTCCGCCTTGATGAATCCTTTTTCAAAATCCGTGTGAATAACACTGGCCGCCTGCGGTGCCTTCCATCCTTCGTGAATGGTCCATGCCCGAACCTCCTGCACGCCGGCCGTGAAATAGGTTTGCAGCGAAAGCAATTTATAGGCCGAACGAATCAAGCGGTTTAACGCCGGCTCTTTCATGCCGTATTCTTCCATGAAAAGCTGTTGGTCCTCGGGGGTTTCCATTTCGGCAATCTGCGCTTCAATATTGTTGTTCATCACAATCACTTGCGCATTTTCGTTCTTCACGGCATCTTTCAGCGTTTCGGAGAATTTGTTGCCTGTGTGCATGGAGGCTTCGTCTACGTTAGCTACATACAAAACAGGTTTGGCGGTCAGCAAAAACAGGTCGGCAATGGCAGGTAATTCTTCCTTGCTTAAATCCAGTTCACGAATGCTTTTTCCTTCTTCCAGATGCTTTTTACAGCGTTGCAATACTTCCAGCTCCGCCTTGGCCTTGGGGTCGTTCTTTGCCAGCTTTTCTACGCGGCTCAATTTCTTCTCCACACTTTCCAGATCTTTCAATTGCAGTTCGGTGTCGATGATTTCCTTGTCGCCAACGGGGTTGATGGCCCCTTCTTCCCGTAAAATATTTTCATCTTCAAAACAGCGGATCACATGAATGATGGCATCCACTTCGCGGATGTTTCCCAGGAATTTATTTCCCAATCCTTCGCCCTTGCTGGCGCCACGAACCAGACCAGCAATGTCCACGATCTCAATTTGCGTGGGCACCACCCGGTTGGGCTGTACCAATTCGGCCAGTTTGGTCAAACGTTCGTCGGGCACATCTACCAAGCCCACGTTGGGATCGATGGTGCAGAAACGGTAATTGCTTGCTTGCGCTTTGGCGCTGTTGCTTACCGCGTTAAACAAAGTTGATTTTCCTACATTGGGCAATCCTACGATACCTGCTTGTAATGCCATTTTTAGTTTATAGTTTGAAGTTTGTTGTTTTTAGTTTGCTGGTCCTATAAATTTCCAACAATTATTTATTTGCTTTGATCATGAAACCAGCAGTCGTCTATCATCATCTCTTGTGCTGCGTCCGACCTCTGGCGGATCACTCACTTGTACGTCTGGTAATTCTATCCTGCTTTTTTGTTCATGGTTCATAGGTAATGGTTCATGGATGCTGTGTAATTACATCCGGTTATGAATGATCACCGCTAAACAATGAACTTTCTTTTGGGCCGCAAAGATAAGCATCTGTGGTTGCTCATTTCCAAATGAAACGTTTAACTTCAAGCCCCAAAAAGGGGAAGGGTAAAAGGCGGAAGGCATCAGGGCTTTTAACCAACCTTAAACCCTGGACCATAAATCTTTACCTTTCTATGGCATTAAGCAGAATTTGGGCGGCTTTTATCATTATCGCGGTCGTGGTGGCATCAGTCAGAATCATCGGCACGGGCAATAAAATATTATTCAGCTCCATGGTGACCGGCAAAAGCGGGGACACCATCAGGCTGCACAAGGTGGATACGACCATTTTTTCCGCTTCGCAACTGCAGCAGCTAGACGCCAGCAAGGTGCTGGTCCAGGGTGGCCAATCGGTTATGAGAACCGCAGACGGAAAACTGCAGTTTTTTCAAATACAAAATGCCGACGGCATTATCGAAACCTGTAAAAGCGCTGTGAACATCAGCATTGGCTTGATCGGCATCATGGCTTTGTTTATGGGCTTTATGAGCATTGCCGAAAGGGCAGGGGGCATCCGGTTGTTGTCGAAGATCATCGGGCCGTTTTTTTCCCGGTTGTTTCCGGAGCTTCCGAAAAATCATCCGGCCATGGGGCATATGATGATGAATTTTTCAGCCAACCTTTTGGGGCTGGACAATGCCGCCACGCCTTTTGGATTAAAGGCCATGCAAAGCCTGCAGGAGCTGAATCCCAGCGCCGACAGGGCGTCCAACGCACAGATCATGTTTTTGTGTTTGCATGCTTCGGGCCTTACCCTGATCCCCGTTAGTATTATTGCGGCACGATCGGCCTTGCGGGCAGAAAATCCAACCGATATTTTTATTCCCTGCATGATCGCCACATTTGTGGCTACCATTGCCGCCATGATGATTGTTTCGTTCAAGCAGAAGATTAATGTATTTCAGCCGGTGATCCTGGCCTGGATCGGGGGTATTTCGGCGGTCATTGCCCTGCTGGTGGTGTACCTGACCCGGTTGCAGGCCGACGAAGTGCAATCCTTTTCAGCCTTGTGGAGCAATGCCATCATCCTGGGCATTTTCTTTGTCATCATCCTGGGAGCCCTTTATAAAAAGATCAACATTTTTGATGCGTTTATTGAAGGGGCAAAGGGCGGCTTTGAAACGGCTGTCCGGATCATACCCTACCTGGTGGGCATGCTGGTGGCCATTAGTTTGCTGCGCACCAGCGGCACATTTGATGCCGTGATTCTGGGCATGAAAAACTTATTTGCGGCCCTGGGAACCGATACCCGTTTTGTGGAAGGCCTGCCCACCGCTTTAATCAAGCCTTTGAGCGGCAGCGGTGCCAGAGGAATGATGATTGATACGATGAAAGCGCATGGTGCCGATTCGTTTGCCGGAAGACTGGCCTGCGTTTTACAAGGTTCGTCCGATACCACTTTTTATGTAATTGCCGTTTATTTTGGCGCGGTGAGCATTAAGGATACGAGGTATTCGGTTGGCGCCATGCTGTTGGCCGACCTGGTGGGCATTACTACGTCAATACTTTTATGTTACATGTTTTTCGGAGGGTAATCTGTAAATGATGTGGTGCTGAGTTTCTTGCTGCATGTTTCATTCACTGGACAGTGCACCTTATGGGGTGAACTGTCGGACAGCCTACCAAGATGATGGTTGACAGATGGTAGATGACAGAAGGGAAAGAAGCTGTTTTCTTACGTCTGCCGTTTCTCGTCTCCCGATGTTTTCCTTGTCAGCGGTTGGGTATTACGCCTGCCCGATCGTGCATTAAACGAAAACAGGCAGCAAGTTCAAAACTGTGCTGCCTGTTGCTTTGAAAGAGACGTGATCAGAAACTGAGCAGAGAAACTTTTCCATCCATTGTCGTAACAATTAACTCATTGCGGCTATGAGGAAGAAGATTGGTGACCAGGCCATTTGATAATTTATACTTCCACAAAACCTTTCCGGTGGTCCTGTCCAGTGCAACGGTGGTACCCGATTGGGTGGGTACAAAAACAATATTGTTGTTTTCTACAATAGCGGTGGGACTTATCTCATAACCCAGCGCCACTTCGCTTTTCCAAACCGGCGTCATGTCACTGGCCGATGTGGAAATACCATATACATTGCCCTCCATTGTTTTTACATAAACCAGGCTGCTGTCTTTTGACAGTCCCATCGATTCCCTGACGCGGAGGTCCGGCATTTGCTTTCTCCAGATCACCTCTCCTGTAGTAGCATCCAGTGAAGTCATGTGCCGGTCGGGGGCCACAATAAAGACCCGGTTGGCCGTAGCAACCGGAAAGCAGGCCGCCGGTGAGAACATTCTGTTGGAAGCGCCGTTGTTCCATTTCCAGATCTGTTTGCCGGTGGAAAGATCCAGGCAATAAAAATCATTGTTCCAGCATCCGAAATAAATTTTATTATCGTAGATCAGCGGTTTGGTGACCACAAAGCCTTTTACCGAATCAAAACTCCAGCGCAAGGCGCCGGTGTTTATATCAATGGCTCTGAAACGTCCGTCCGAGGAGCCAATGTAGGCCACGCCTTGGTCTATAACCGGATTGCCCAATACGGCTTTTTCTGCTTCCTGCTTCCAAAGGAGCTTTCCTGTTTTGGCAGACAGTCCATAAATAAAATTATCGGAAGAACCGGTTACTACGATGTTGTTACTCACCGCAGGCATGGCGTAGATCTTTCCTTTTGTCTTAAACTTCCAGGCTTGTTTTCCATTCTTTTTGTTCAGCGCCACCACTTCTCCATTGGTATTGGTTACAAAAACCAGTTGACCATCAGTCGCTGTTCCCGAACCAATATCGCTATTGTCCTGGTAGGTCCATTTTGCTTTCACCACCGGATAATCTTTATTGAGATCATACGAAGGACGGTAATAAGTTGCGGTTTCATTTTTGAAATGATGATTGCGCAGTTCAACGGTAGCCCACACCGGTTTGGTTTCCACGCCGGGAGTCCTTTCCTGATAGCTAACCACATTGTTCTTAATGGTTACGATGTTGTAGCCGCCAATCTCTTTATTGGCTCGCAGGTTTGAGCGGCCCATCACGGCCGGAATGCCTTCGAAATTCAGCTTGCGGTTGGAGTGGCCGTGACCGCAAAGGGCCAACTGAATGTTTTTTTGCTTCAGGCGGTCTATGGCTTCGTACCAGTTATTGAGGGACGAATCCTGCGGATAATGATTGACGAAAATAATAGGAGTGTGGTCGTCTGTTGCTTTTAAAACCGAATCCAGCCATACGATGTTTTCGCGGGGGATTTGTCCGGGGCTCATACGCATGTTGGGCCCGGAATGGGTGCCCAGGAAAAGATAGGGGCCTGCGGTAAACGGAAAGGTTTCGTTTCCAAAAACCTTTTTAAAGGTATTGGAGCCATTTTCCGACCAGTTGCTGTCGTGGTTAGCGGGAATGATGTACCAGGGCTTGTTCAGGCTATCAAGGATTTGCTTTGCGAGTTTAATTTCGTCGTCTGAGCCAAACTCGGTGATATCGCCGGAGATTACCACAAACTGAATGGCGGGGTTTTCGTTGATATCTTTCACGGTTCGGCGCAGATCATCCGCCCCGGTGCTGCCCCCCACGTGGGTGTCGGTGAGGTGGACGAATTGGATTTCTGTTTGGCCATAGGAAAAGGATACGGCTATTGTAAAGACAATGAAAAATAGGATTTTTTTGGTCATTCTTAAAATCGGTTAGTATTTAAAATTCGCAATGTTTTTATTGTTTCATTACCGGCAATCTATGCGCCATGGGGTGGCCTGGCCTAATAATAACAAGAGGCTGCCTTCTATTCAGCAGCCTCCTATTATTGTAGCTTCAATGAAGATACATTAAGATTTACCAGCCTTTTGTCTGGGTAAGCTTAAAGCCTTTCTCTTCATATTGAATGATCTGAGCTTGCCCAACAGGAGCCAGGTAATTTCGATCTGTGAATGAATTTCTGTTGGATGCGTTTTCAACCATCCAGAAGCCAACCATCGAACTGGCATTCGTTCCATCCCAGGTGACCACAGTGCCATCTAATTTCTTAACTTTTATCTTCCCTTTGGTACCATCTGTAAGATAGCTCGGAATTTCTGCCTGAACATTTACCCATGGTCCCAGGAAATAATCCGGGTTGGTGCTAAAGTTCATATAGTTGAGTTTTTTCCATCTCTTCAGGTCCAACAAGCGGGTGTGTTCAAATACAAATTCCATTCTTCTTTCCCGGCGGATCTCCCAAATCAGTTCCGGTACATCCGCATCGCGTGCCGGATCATTCGGCAGGGCCGCAAGTTGTAGGGGAGCGGTTTTTTGTACACCTTTTGCAATAGCCGTGGCATCCAGGGGGCGATTGCGGATGGCATTAATGGATTTATCCAAATCACCTTGGCTAACAGCGGGGCCGCCGAGGTGCTGTGCCAATACGGCTTTCGCTTCAATCCAGTTCAGTACCACCTCTGCCAGGCGAATAACCGGCGCATCGCTGGTATTGGTATTACTTCCCCATGCCGGAGGAGGTGTTCTTCCAATGTAGGTTATTGCTTCTCTTGATGCAAATTTATATCCATACAAAAGCGTTGCCGATGTATTCAGAGGTTTATCTATAAAGGAGGCTTCAAAGCGGGGATCTCTTGTTTTAACCAGATCCCCAATGGCAAAACTATTGGCATTGGCAACCGTTGAATTCTGCCACACTTTGCCATCGTTTGCGATAAAGGATTTGATCAATACCAGGTTCGGATCTACACCAACAATTTCGGTTCCGTTTGAGTAAGAACCAATACTATGGGTCACACCTAAAGCGGCGTCATACGCTCTGTACAGCAGTACTTCGGGATGTCCCGCCAGGCTTTCCGATGAAAATAAAGATTTAAAATCCTTGCTGAAATTGTATCGACCGCTGTTCATTACCATTTCCGCAGCTTCAACGGCAAATTCCAGATATTTTTTTGCCCTTGCCGCATCTAAACCATGATAATGCTGAAATGTTCCTTCAAACAGCATAAGTCTGGAAATAAAGGCTGCAGCCATATATCTGTTCAGATACTGAACCCCGTCGTTTTCCCGGATGTTCGCGAGTACATATTTGAAGTCGTCATATACCTTATCCATCACAAAGCCCCTGTC
>JAEVYV010000242.1 GCA_023392575.1 Bacteroidota bacterium
AGGCTGACCAGTGTGTGTTCTACTGTAACCAAGTAGAAAAGTGTAAGCGTTTTTGTTGTGGGCTGTGCCGGATTCGAACCAGCGACCCTCACGTTGTCGACGTGATGCTCTAAACCAACTGAGCTAACAGCCCGGAAAAATGAAAAACAAAGAACGCAAAAATAAGCAGGGTCTTTGAAATTAAAGCAAGAGTTTTTCATTTTACATTTTTCATTTGAACTCTTCTCCTTTTCAACTCTTTTTCTATCAAACTCAACTCCCGGCTTGTTTGGCCTCCCACCGAAGTGTTTTCCTGTGCCCGGCGCATTAAATAAGGAATGACATCTTTAATAGGACCAAAAGGCAAATACTTACTGACGCTGCAACCGGCTTTGGCAAGATTGTAAGTAATGTTGTCGCTCATGCCATACAACTGGCTGAAATGCACATGCGGATGATCAAGCGGCAGCTCTTTTTGCTGCAGCAACTGCGTGGTCAAAAGATTACTGTACTCGTTATGTGAGGCCACAATCACACCAATCCGATCCAGGTGCTCAATGCAAAACCGCACGGCCTCGTTGTAGTCTTTATCGGTTGCTTCTTTGTTTGGCTGAATGGGCGACGGATAGCCTTTTTCTTCGGCCCTTGCCCGTTCTTTTTCCATATAGGCACCACGAACCAATTTCACCGCCAAAAGAAACTCTTTCTCCTTAGCCTCATCATAGCACTCCGTTAAAAAAGTCAAACGGTCGTGCCGATACAACTGAATGGTATTGTACACAATTAGTTTTTCCTTGTTGTACTCCGCCATCATGAGCATGGTCAGGGCATCAATGGGGTCTTGAATCCAGGTTTCCTCCGCATCCACTAAAAAGCCAACGTTGGCTTTGTACGCTGCCTGGCAAATCAACTGAACCCGTTCAACCACTTTCTGCCATTCGCTTTGTTCCGTTGCAGACAGTTGCTCCAGTGCTTCGTGGTATCTTTTGATCAGGGAGCCGGCACCAGCGGCGTGCATTAACGCATCCATCTTTTCCAGCAAGCCAAAGCGAGCCATGCCGGTGACCTTAATGCTCATAAACGGCACGTTTGGCTGCGTGGCGGCAAAATTGATCACCCGGATAAATTCATCCCGGGCATGGTCGTAATTGGCTTCCCCTTCCTTGCCCTCGACCCCGTAGTCCAAAATTGCATTCACATGATATTTTGCCATGTGCCGGGCAACCGGGATGGTTTCTTCCAGCGTTTCCCCACCCACAAAATGTTCGAAAATGGTTTTGCGTATCATGCCTTTCACCGGCAGCCCCACTTTTAAACTCCAGGGAGCCAGCCGGGTGCCCAGTTTTACCAACCAGGGCTTACCCATCATGGAAAAAAGCCAGTGGGCATGCTTCAATTCCCTGTCAGAATCATGCGCAAAAGCAATTTCGGTATTATCGAAAGAAATATTGGTATTCATGCGGGGCAAAAGTATGGAAGGAAATGTTTTGAAAATGTGATTCTTATTAGGATGATCCGTATAGCGGCTTCATGATAACGGCGCTTGATTTCAAAGAATTGCTTTTTCTGGCCGGGCCTGGTACGTCCCGCATTTTGGTGCACTTGTTTTCCTTTTATCGCTCCTGTCGCAAAAACTTATTGCGCCGGGTCAAAGAAAGTTAACGCAATGCGGTTGAACGCATCAACCCTTCGTTTGTCAGCGGTCACCCTTATTCCTTTCCGCCAAAGAAGCGCATTGGTAAAAAATTCCGGCGGTTCGCTACCAAAGCCAATTCATCCGCAGTTACCTTTGCCACAAATTTTTGATATGCAGACGAGAAAACCATCTGACAGCTACACCATGATGACAGAGATTGTGCTTCCAAACGACACGAACGTATTTGGAAATCTGATGGGGGGACGACTGATGTACTGGATGGATATTGCTGCGGCCATTGCCGCCCAGCGGCATTGCAATGCTCCCGTGGTAACGGCTTCGGTAGATAATATTTCGTTTGAAAATCCGATTAAATTAGGCAACACCGTACACATTGAAGCTAAAGTCAGCCGGGCCTTCAACTCCTCCATGGAAGTACATTTACGGGTTTGGGGCGAAGACTTTACCCAGCAATACAAATACAAAAGCAACGAGGCCTATTATACCTTCGTAGCCCTGGATCCAAACAGAAGGCCACGCAAAGTGCCTCAGCTGGTTCCGGAAACAGAGGAAGAACACAAGCTGTTTGACGGCGCCTTGCATCGCCGTCAGGTACGGTTGATTTTAGGCGGCAAAATGAAACCCGATGATGCCGTTGAATTGAAAGCTTTCTTTTTTAAACAGGACTGATATGCCCGCTTACATCATTGTTGAAATAGAGATCCATGATCCGGAAACATATGAGGAATATAAAAAACTAACGCCTGTTTCCCTGGCTGCCTATGGCGGAAAATTTATTGTGCGGGGCGGCAAAACGGAAACCTTGGAAGGCAACTGGCAACCGCAACGGATTGTGGTGCTCGAATTCCCTACTGTGGAAAGAGCAAAAGAATGGTGGGCTTCGGAAGAATATGCTCCGGCAAAAAACCTGCGCCAGCGGACGGCACATACCAAAATGATTGTGGTGGAAGGATTTAATTAGCCGGCAAGTTGATGACTAGTGCGTTTTGAAGGTCCCTTGCACATTCAAGACATAACTCTGAACTGTAAACTTCAAACCATAAACTCTTATGCTACGGCTTCTTCCTTGGTTTTCCAATGATGCGGCCCCTTCAGCATGTGCTGCTTGCTTTGCTCAATGGCATCCATGATCTGCGATAGAATTTGATCGGCCGGAGCCTCGTAATCTATTTGCAGCGGCTCCTTGAAGGTTACAGACAACTGCGTGCCTTTCTTTTTAAACCTTAAACCTTTTTTGTCAAAGGCCCGCCAGAAGCCTTGGATCACAACCGGAATAACGGTGGGCCTGCAATGTTTGATAATGTAAGCGGTACCCTTCCTGCCCGGTGCAAAGGGCTTGGTAGTACCTTGTGGAAACGTGATGACCCAGGCATTGTTCAATGCTCTTTCTATCTTCCGGGTATCGCTGGGATCAAGGCCCCGGCGTACCTCGCCGCCATCTTTTTTCCAGGTGCGCTTTACGGTTAGTGCGCCTGCCAGGGTAAACAAGCGGCTGATCCAACTGCTTTTCATGGTTTCTTCGGCAGCTACATAATACACCCGCGTGAAAGGATTTAATAAATAATATGGAACGCCCAGCCTGTTTTTTTTGCGCCATTTTACCGCGCAGAAAATGTGCAAAAACGTAATAACATCGGCAAAATAGGTTTGGTGATTGCTCACGAACAGCACCTTATTTTTGGGAAGGTTTTCTATGTGTTCCGTGCCCCTGATCTTAAGCCGGTTCACAATGGCCAGGCCGGGGTAAGAGAGGATCCCGACAATGGCGTATACAATTTTTCGAACAAGTTGATATTCCGCTAGCTTCTTCCAAGTACTCATCAGGTTATCAGATTGATGGTTAAAGTTACGTGTTTACAATTTGTTAAGAAACAATGGGTATTATGTAATTATTTCTTATGCTACATCTACCATAAAAATTTATACCATGAAAAAAATGTTGTTTACGCTGCCCCTGATGCTCCTTGCTCTTGGCTCCTTTGCACAGGCCGATAAAAATCCTTACCCAAGAACCATTAGCGTGACGGGCACAGCAGAAATGGAAATTATTCCGGATGAAATTTATGTACAGGTCGATCTGAAAGAATACGACAAAAAAGGCCAGGGGAAAATCAGTATTGATAAAATCAAACAGGATTTTTTAAATACGGTAAAAGCGCTGGGCATTCCCGATTCGCTGGTAAGTATTGCAGCTTATGATGGTTTTAATGGCAATCCGTGGTGGAGAAAGAAAAACAAAAAGGACGAGTTATACGCCTCTATCTCCTACCTGATAAAATTGAAAAGCAGTAAACAGGTAGATGACCTGGTGGACCGCCTGGATGATAATGCCACCCAGAACTTTTTCATTCAAAAAACGTCCTCCAGCAAACTGGAAGAACTTCGCAAAAAGCTAAAAATTGAAGCGATAAAAGTGGCCAAGGAAAAAGCAGCTTATTTAGCAGGCGCTATTGATGAAAAGATTGGAGTGGCGGTTACGATTAATGAGCCTATGGAATATTACACCCCGTATGTGCAGAATTTCAGAGTGGCCAATAAAGCGGTGATGGAAGGAGCGGCAATGGCCGATGACGGCGGAGCCCCTGTTGATTTTAAAAAGATCAAATTAAAGTATGATGTAACGGTGGTATTTGCCCTGCAATAGTCAGAACCATGATTTGGGCAGATTTGATGGATTAGGCAGAAACAAAAGAGTCCTACAAGTATGTAGGACTCTAAGTTTATAGTGAAGGTTTTACTTTCCTTCTAATCTTCAATATCTCACCAATCCTGGTTCAGACATTATCCTTCCGCTTCAGGAGTCGTACCAGCAGCGGCGGCGCCACCTTTCTCTTCCTGCTGCAATCTTTCTTTGATCTGAGCCAGCGCACCCAGGTCACCCAGGGTTGGCTTTTCAACTTTGCTTTGCAGGTTCTTCACTGCTTTTTTGGTTTTGTCAGCTTCGGCTCTTGCTTCTTTGCGGGCAGCGTCTTTTTCATCAGCCTTAACTTGTTCCCAAATGCGAGCATGAGAAACGACAATGCGTTTTTCGTTGCGATCAAATTCAATTACCATGAATTCTGCTGTTTCATCAGCGCCTACGCTCTTACCATCTTCTTTTGCCAGGTGACGGTTCGGCGCAAAGCCTTCCAGTCCATAAGGCAATTGTACGATAGCCCCTTTGTCATCTTTGCGCAACACGGTTCCTTCGTGGATGGAACCCACCGCGAAGGTGTCTTGCAAGCTGTTCCAGGGATCTTCTTCCAGTTGCTTATGACCTAACTGCAGTTTGCGGTTGTCTTTATCAATGCCCAGGATGATCACATCGATGTTCTCACCCACTTTGGTAAACTCAGTTGGGTGATTGAAACGCTTCAACCAGCTAAGGTCAGAGATGTGGATCATACCACCAATGCCGGAAGTCAGTTCCACAAACACACCGTACGGCGTAATGTTTTTCACCACACCGGTATGGCGGCTGCCTTCAGGGAATTTGGTTTCGATATCGCTCCAGGGATCCTGAGACATTTGCTTAATAGACAAGCTCATCTTGCGGCTGTCTTTATCCAGTGTTACCACTTTTGCTTCATGCTCATCGCCCAGTTTGAAGAATTCTTTGGCGTTGATTGGTGTATTGGCCCAAGTAATTTCAGATACGTGAACCAGACCTTCTACACCCGGCAGAATTTCAAGGAAAGCACCGTAGTCTTCAATATTTACTACTTTACCTTTCACAATCGAACCTTCTACAATGGTATCAGGCAACACATCCCAAGGATGAGGCGTCAGTTGTTTTAAACCAAGAGAGATACGTTTTTTCTCGTCGTCGAAATCCAATACCACCACGTTGATCTTCTGGTCCAGTTTCAACACCTCGGAAGGATGGTTGATACGGCCCCATGAAATATCGGTGATGTACAACAAACCGTCTAGGCCGCCCAGGTCCATGAACGCACCAAAATCGGTGATGTTCTTAACCGTACCTTCCAGTACCTGGCCTTTTTCAAGCTTGCCAATGATTTGTGCACGTTGAGCTTCAATATCGCTTTCGATAAGTGCTTTGTGCGATACCACAGCGTTCTTAATGGCTTCGTTGATCTTAACCACTTTAAACTCCATGGTTTTACCAACAAACTGATCGTAATCAGTAACCGGCTTAACGTCAATTTGAGAACCTGGCAGGAAGGTTTCCATACCAAACACATCAACGATAAGACCACCTTTGGTTTTGCTGGTAACCGTACCGGTAACAATTTCTCCGGTTTTGTGCACCTCAACGATTCTTTCCCAGGCACGGGTAATGCGGGCTTGTTTGCGGCTCAGATTCAGATTACCATCGCGGTCTTCTTTTTCCACCACCATCACTTCCACTTCATCACCAACTTTCAGTCCGGGGATGTCACGGAATTCGTTGAGCGATACCAGACCATCGGATTTAAAGCCAATGTTCAGAACCACATCGGTTTTGGTGATACCTACCACAAGACCTGTGATCATTTCGCCATCGTTCAATTGCACGAAAGTGTTTTCATACACTTTATCGTACTTTTCTTTTTCTTCTTTGCTGTAGCTGGCAACGTTGCGTTTGTCAATACTCCAGTCAAAATCGTCGTGAGCTGTTTCTACAACAGGCTCCTGAACAGGTGCATTTGTTGTCGCTGTAGAAGCTTCTGCCGGTGCAGCAGCATTCTCCTGTCCTTCAGCGTTTGGGTTAACAATTTGATTTTCTTCCATAATAAATCCCGAGGGTTTTGTTCGGGGCGGCAAAAATACGCTTTTCGTTTGAGGTTTGAACCCCCCAATGTGTGTTTTTGGGGCCGATCTTGCCTCTTTTGTTAAGGCTCTGCAAAGGTTTTGAAAGAATTTATGAGCCAGGCTGAACGGCTACTATTCAGCCTTTGTTGCGTCGCACACTTCAGCGTTCTATACGCTGATCGGCATTTTGCAACGAGCCATTATTTTCGCAACAATGAAATCCATGCAATTCATCAAGCCGCTCAATCTTGGGCTAAGTTTTTTATTAGAGCTTTCAATGCTAACGGCATTTTGTTTTTGGAGCCTTCACGCTTCTAATGATGGTTGGGTAAAGTGGTTGTACGGCTTAGGAATCCCCCTTGTCCTTATCATTTTCTGGAGCGTTTATATGGCGCCGCGGTCGCAACACCGGTTACCCAACCCGGTCAGGCCAATTGTAGCCATCGTATTGTTTAGCAGCAGTGCTTTTGCTTTATACCAAAGCGGAAAAGCTGGACTGGCTATACTCCTTGCTGTATTGATTGTTTTAAACGCTGCGCTTTCCACTATTTTAAAACAGTGGTAAAAACCCTGTTCCTTATTCTTGCCGGCAATTGTTTGCAATATTCTTCGCTGCAATCCATCCGCTCGTCCAGGCATGCTGAAAATTGAACCCGCCGGTGATGCCATCCACGTCCAAAATTTCGCCGGCAAAGAAGAGATTTGGGATTTTTTTGCTCATCAGGGTGTTGGCATCCACTTCCGACAAATGGATTCCTCCGGCGGTAACAAATTCTTCCTTAAAAGTGGTTTTGCCTTTGACTTCCACCACATAATCCACCAGGTTTTTAATCAATAAGTTTTCTGTCTTGCCCGGCAAATCGGCAAAGCGCATGTCCTCTTTGACACCGGATTGCCCCAACAAAAACTGCCACAACCGGTTGGGCAATTGTGCAAAATTGTGATTGCTGACTTTTTTGTTTGCCTGAGCCGTTCTAAAATTTTGAAAGGTTTCTTTCAACATTTGCTCGTTATAATGGAACAGCCAATTGATATGAACTTTGAATTCGTAATTTTTCACCGAAAGCTCTCTTGCGCCCCAGGCACTCAGGCGTAAAACCGCCGGGCCGCTTAGTCCCCAGTGCGTAATCAATACCGGTCCTTCTTCCATCAGCTTTGTGCCTTCAATTTTTACCCTTGCTTTTTCTGTGCTCACGCCCATCAATTCAGTGATCGGATGCCCCGGCAAGTTAAATGTGAAGAGCGAAGGAACAGGATTGTCTATTCGGTGCCCCGTGTCGAACAGCCATTGAAACATGGAAAGCTTGGGATAGCCGCCGCAGGCAACGCAAACAAAATCGGCTGAAAGGAGGCTCGCGTTTGAAAGTTCCAAAACAAACCGGCCGGCTTCCTGCCTGATGCTTTTGACCTCGGAATTCAGTTTAATTTCCACCCCATAACCATAGGCTTCGTTCAGCAGGCAATCAATAATGCTTTGCGAAGAATCGGTAACCGGAAACATCCGGCCGTCTTTTTCGGCCTTTAGTTTTACCC